>JBFJYU010000012.1:0-23434 GCA_041622435.1 Thermoplasmatota archaeon
GCGTCCTCCTCCGTAGCGAAAACGGAGTGGTCCTCGAAGAAGTGGATTTCACGCACGCGCATGAACGCCCGCGTCTGCTTGGTCTCATACCGGAACACGTTGCAGATCTGGAACGTCTGCAGGGGCAGGTCGCCGTGGCTGCGAATCCACAGCGGGAAAATCTCGTACATGGCGCACTCGCTGGTGGGCCGGACCACCCAGCGCTCGCCGTCGGGCAACTCGTTGTTTCCGGCGTGCGTCACCCAGAACACCTCGCCGCCGAAGCCCTTGATCTGCTCGGCTTCCTTCTGGAACAGTTTCTCCGGAATCAGGAGCGGGAAGCTGACCTCATCGTGGCCGGTGCGCGCCATCTCCGTGCGCGTGAACGAATCGATCTGGTTCATGATGCGCTGGCCGTAGGGGCGCCAGATGTTCATCCCCTTGATCGGGTAGCGCTTGTCGGTGAGCTCGGCGAGTTCGACGACTTCGTTGTACCACTCCATGAAGTCGGCGCTCTTGGCGGGCAGACCGGACTTGGCCTTCTGGACCTGGGCAGCTTGCGACATGACGGCGCCGCCACCCGGTTGCCACTGATAAAAGCCGGCGATGGCTACGTGGCTTCGGCGTCCACGGCGGCGGCGGCCTCCAACGCGCCGAAGAGGCCGCAGTGCTCGATCAGGAAATCCTCCAGTTCCCGCGGCGGCAGGCCCGTCAGGCGCGCCACATGCTCCGTGGGCGCGCCGGTGTCGTTCTCGTGGACGGCGACCTGGTCGCTTGCCAGCCAGGCGCAGCCGTGCTCGTCGTTGAGCCGGCGGATCCAGTCGCTGCGCGTGGTCTGCACCAGTTTCACCGGGCGACGGATGGCTGCGGCGATGGCGAGCCTCACGTGATCAAGATCGTAGACGCGCGGCCCCGTCAACTCGTATTCCTGGCCGCGGTGGCCGGGCCGCGTCAGGGCCGCCTGGGCGGCCGCGGCGACGTCACGGGCGTCAATGTAGGCGCTCTTGCCGCGCCCCGCGGCGCTGAACGTACCGGTGTTCGCGACCTCATGGGCCCAGCGCAGGAGCGTCTGTTGGTACAGGTCGGGCTTCAGGATGGTCCATGCGACTCCGCTTTGGCGCAGGTAGTCGTCGGCCTCGGCGTGCCAGCGCCGGATGTTCACGCGCGACCCGAGGCTGGCGCCGCGCGTCGAAACGCGCACCACGTGTTCCACGCCGTAGTTGCCGGCGGCATCGATCACCTTGCGATGAATACGCGGCATGTCCGGGTGCGCACTGCTGAGCAGGAAAATCCGGTTCGCGCCGCGCACGGCCCGATCAACGGTGCGATCCTCGGACAAGTCGCCGAGTACCACGGTGGCGCCCGCTTCTTTCAATTCACTAGCGGCCGCCGCACGGCGCGTGACGACGCGAAGTCTGTGCCCCGCCGACAGCAGGCCATCAACAAGGGGACGCCCAACGCGCCCGGAGGCTCCCGTAATCAGCATCATGGCGAAAACCCAGCGGGCCGTCAGGCCCAAACGAGTTTCGTTCACAGGGGCGGTTAAGGGTTCGCATGGCGCTCCTGGCGGGCCGGTCCTTACGGCTGTGCCAGCATAAGGCACTTCAAGCAGGAGACCTAGCAGGGTTTGAGCGCCTACCCGGAGAGCCCACCTGTTGGGCACGCCCCCGAGCTCTCCGCGTGACCGCCTCCCCCGCAAGGGGGGCACAGCACATCGATCCCATGCAGTCTCTTGCCAAGCCCACGACGCCCGCCACGGTTTCCTACAAACCGTTTGACCTGCGGAACTTCCGCTCGATACCGCAGGTGAAGGAGCGGTTGTCCGAGGCCGACATGTTCGAAATCGAGGTCGTCGGACACGTCTTTCCCTTCAAGACGAACAATTACGTCATCGACGAATTGATCGACTGGGAAAACGTTCCCAACGACCCGATGTTTGCACTGACTTTTCCTCAGCGTAGAATGCTCCGGGAAAGCCATTACAACCGTATGGCCGAAGCCATGCGGGAGCGCCCCGACGACGCCCAGTACCTGCTGGATGTCGCCAACGAGATTCGGCACCAGTTGAACCCGCATCCGGCCGGCCAACTGGAGCACAACGTCCCCGAATTGTACGGCGAGCCGCTTGAGGGAATGCAGCACAAGTACAACGAGACGGTGCTCTTTTTCCCCAGCCAGGCACAAACCTGCCACGCCTACTGCACCTTTTGTTTCCGCTGGCCGCAATTTGTCGGCCTTGACGATTTGAAGTTCCAGACGAAGGAAATTGAGAACCTCATTTGTTACCTCGAGGAACATCCCGAAGTGTCAGATATCCTGTTCACCGGTGGGGACCCCATGGTGATGGGGCCTCGCCTGATTCGCACCTACCTCGGCGCAATTACGGAGGCGCGCCACGCGGGGCGAATTCCCAACATCTCCACCATTCGCATCGGTTCCAAGAGTCTGACCTACTGGCCGTACAAGTACGTCACAGACGCCGGCGCGGACGAGGTCCTTGACACGTTCCGTGATGTGGTTGACAGCGGCATCCACCTGGCTTTTATGGCGCACTTCAACCACCCCGTGGAGTTGTCGACGCCCGTCGCTGTCGAGGCGATCCGTCGCATCCGCGATACGGGCGCCCAGATTCGCAGCCAGACGCCGCTGTTGCGCAACATCAACGCTGACCCGGAAGTGTGGGCCGCCAAGTGGCGCCGCGAGGTCGAGTTGGGCGTCATCCCGTACTACATGTTCGTTGTCCGTGACACCGGCGCGCAGCATCACTTTGGTGTTCCGCTCGTCGAGGCGCACGACATTTTCAGGAAGGCGTACCAGAAGGTCAGCGGGCTGGCGCGCACCGTGCGCGGGCCGTCCATGAGCGCCGACCCCGGCAAGGTCGAAGTCCTTGGGCCGACCGTTGTGGCCGGCCGGAAGGTGCTGGCGCTGCGGATGCTTCAGGGTCGCAACCCGGACTGGGTCGCGCGGCCGTTCTTTGCCGAGTACGACGAGGACGCCTTGTGGCTGGATGAGTTGAAGCCCGCGTTCGAGTCGCGGTTTTTCTTCGAGCCCGAGATGGCCAAGCTGGATGCCCCCGAGGCGGACGGCGCCGCGGCCGCCCCTGCATAGGTAGGGCTCCGCGGCTGGCGCCGCCGGCGGGCTCACTTGACGGGCACCGACTTGGCCCTGGCACGGGCGGGCTTGTGGAGGTTGACTTCCAGGCTCAGCACACCGTTCTCATACGTGGCCGACGTGCGCTCGGGGTCCAGGTGGACTCCGGGTGAGCAGGTGGCGAGGTACTTCTGGCCGTCGCCCTCCCCTTCAATCTCGATGGTGTCACCGGCGACCTGGACCTTGATGCGGTCCTTGTCAACCCCCGGCATCTCGGCTCGCACGTTCAGTGTCCGGCGCTTCTCGTCCAACCGCCACGTCAGAAACGGTTCCCGCCAGCCTTCCTCGAGCGCGGCCAGGCTTTGCCCAAGGCTGCCAAACGGCTGGAAGACCGGCCGGCCATGGGGGCCCGGCTGTAGCGACAGGCCGTGCATCAGAGGCAGCCCGATCCAGTCGTGCCCTTCGGTGAAGGCCTCCTGGAGCAGGCGGTCCATGCGTCGCTCCATCTCGTGCAGGGCAGTCTCAAACGGCCGAAACACATCCCGGTAATGGTCGAGTTCGGCGCCGCTTGGCGCGGCCGGGACGGCGGGTGTCGCCTTTTCCGGTTTCGAGCGCGCTGGCTTGCGTGCCTTGGCCGGCCCGGATTCGGTTTTGCTGGACGGCTTGGATTTGGCCATTTCTGATCACCTCGGGCTGGCGCCCGGACCCATCTCGTGCAGCGGCGCCCCAAAACGTTGCGAGAGAGCCGCAAGCCTTGGCGGGGCGAGCGTGGCCCAGGGGGCCTCGTACCAGCGCGACAGGGCCTGCCGGCGGTCCCGGCTGAGGCCGACCGGGGCGCCCGCATTGCGCACGCTTTAGGAGGCGCGCCCCATCGCGCCGGCATGAAGGCCGTCGAGATCGAACCGATGCTGTTGGGGCACGATTGGAGCGCCGGCTCCGGGGGCGACGCACAGGACGTGATCGATCCTGCCACCGGGCAAGTCCTGGCGCGGGTGCCCCGAGCCAACGCCGACGACGCCGCGGCCGCCGTGGCATCGAGCCGCGAAGCGTGGGGGCCGTGGGCCCGGTCGGACCCGGCCGAGCGCGGCCGCATCCTGCACCGTCTGGCAGGGCTCACGCGCCAACACGCCAAGGATCTGGCGCTCCTGGAGAGCCGCAACAACGGCAAGACCATCCGCGAAGCGGCGGGCGATGTGGCTTTCGCCGCCTGGACGCTGGAGTATTTTGCCGGCTGGGCGGACAAGATCCACGGTGAAACGATCCCGGTGCCCGGCGACCGGCTTGGGTACACGCTGCGCCAAAGCCTCGGTGTCACGGCCCACATCAGCCCGTGGAACTATCCTTTGCAACTCGCCGTGCGTTCCCTTGCGCCGGCGCTGGCCGCTGGCTGCACGGTGGTCGCCAAGCCAGCCGAGCAGACGCCGCTCAGCCTGCTGCGCTGGGCCCGCCTGGCCCAGGAGGCCGGCGTCCCGGAGGGCGTCCTCCAGGTCATCACGGGAGACGGCCCGGTCGTCGGCGACGCGCTGGCGCGCAACCCGGACGTGGCGGGAATCAGCTTTACGGGCGGCATCGAGGCCGGCCAATCGGTCATGCGCGCCGCAGCCGACCACGTGGCTCCCCTGGCCCTTGAGCTCGGCGGCAAGGGCGCCAACATCGTGTTCCCCGACGCGAACCTGAAGCGCGCGGCCAAGGGCGTGTGCTTCGGGGTCTTCATGAACGCGGGCCAGATGTGCTGGGCCGGCAGCCGCCTGCTCGTGCACGAGGACATCCACGACGACGTGGTGGCGTCCGTGGCGGCCGAGGCGGCCAAATGGAAGATCGGACCGGGCCAGGAGGAAGGCGTGCGCGTGGGCAGCCTGATCAGCCAGGACCACCAGGCGCACGTGCAGGGATTCATCGACCGGGCCGTCGATGCCGGGGCGCGGGTCGTCACGGGCGGCGGGGCCCCAGGCGACGCGGCCATGGCTGACGGCGCGTTCTTGCAACCCACGGTGCTGGCGGACGTGAAGGCGACCCACGAGGTTGCTCGCAACGAAGTGTTCGGGCCGGTCTTGGCGGTGCTGCCGTTCGCCGACGAGGAGGAGGCGCTGCGCGTCGCCAACGGCGTGGATTATGGCCTGATGAATGGCGTGTGGACCAACGACCTGGGCCGCGCGCACCGCATGGCGCGGGACCTGGAGGCGGGCATGATCAGTATCAACGAGTTCCCGGTGACCTTCCCCCAGACGCCGTTTGCCGGTTGGAAGCGCAGCGGCTTTGGCGTGGAGCAGGGGCGCCACGCGATGGATTTCTACACCCACGTCAAGAACGTGAACGTCAACCTGGGGTAGTCCATGCCGGACTCTCCTGCCCGTCCGGCCCGGTTGCTTCGCGTCGAGCGCCACGACGGCGGCGTCGCCGTTGCCACGTTCGAGGGCGCCGAGTCCATGAACGCGTTCGATCCGGAAACGTTGGGCGCGTTGCGGGTGACGCTCCAGGCACTGCTGGACGACCCCGATGTACGAGCCATCGTTCTAACCGGCTCCGACGGCGTCTTCTGCGCGGGCGCGGACATCCGGGAGTTCCAGCGCTCCATCCAGGCCGGCACCACGACGGCCTTTGTCCTGGCTGCGACCGAGGAACTGCACGAGCTCCTGCTGGCCATCTGGCGCAGCGATACCGTGTTCGTCGCTGCTGTCAACGGCGCCGCCGCCGGCGGCGGGCTGGGCCTGGCGCTCGTCGCCGACTACCGGGTCGCGAGCCCGGGCGCCCGGCTGGCCGCCAGCTACTTCCGACTCGGCCTCTGCCCCGATGGCGGGTCGACGT
Source organism: Thermoplasmatota archaeon (assembly GCA_041622435.1). Lineage (GTDB taxonomy): Archaea > Thermoplasmatota > E2 > JACPAO01 > JAHFTW01 > JBFJVP01. Next base: position 5,875 of record JBFJYU010000012.1, read on the forward strand.
GGCTGCTGCCGCGGCTCATCGGCACGCAGCGAGCCAAGCGCTTCTTCTTCGACAACGAGGTCATGGGCGCCGACGAGGCCCTTGCGACGGGGGCCGTTGATGAGGTGACGTCGTCCGAGCACCTCTTGGAGCGTGCTGTCGCCGTCGCCACCAAATGGGGCGCCTGGTCGGCGGCCAGCCGCGGCTCAACCAAGCGGCTGCTCTCCATGCAGGCCGGTGACTTCGCGGCCCAACTCGACGCCGAGCGGGGCTTGATCACGTCCTCGGCCGCGTCGGCAGCCTTCGCCGAGGGCGTCGCCGCCTTCCTTGAGAAACGCGAACCCCACTTCCCCTGACCGCGTCGACAGCGGCCACGGCGCCAGCCCGCCACGCCAGCCCGCCACGCCAGCCCGCCACGCCAGCCCGCCACGCCAGGTTTCACGGAGACCCCACAACCTTGATTGGCGCCCCGGCGTCCCACGTCGGCATGAAGCTGGTTGGCCTTGCTCTCCTGATCCTGATGATGGCGACCGTCGCCGGATGCCTGAATGACTCCAGCGCGCCCGAGGATGCCGCAGAGGACCCGCAGCCGGGCCTTCGATTCCTTGTCATCGGCGACCAGGGCACCGGCGGACCGGACCAGGCCAAGGTGGCCGAGGCGATGGCCCAGGTGTGTGAGAAGCGCGGCTGCGACTTCGTGATCACCAACGGCGACAACATCTACGAAGCCGGCGTGGACGGCCCGGATGACCCGCGCTTCGAGCGCCAGTTCGAGGAGCCCTACTCCGGCATGGACCTGCCCTTCTACCTGACGCTCGGCAACCACGACAACGACATGACCCCCGTCCACGCGGCCGCCGACACAGACGCCGGCGGCGGGCTCGGCGTCTGGGGCGCCGCCGGCGACCACCAGGTCGCCTACACGTTCCGTGAAGACCGCACGAGCGACAAGTGGAACATGCCTGCGCGCTACTACACGTTCAGCCTTGCTGGCGCCGATGGCACGTCGGCCCAGTTCATCGCCCTGGACACGTCGCCGTTCCTGTGGGACGGCATGCCGCCCCTGTACGATGACATGCTCGTCGAGGACCAGATCGCGTGGGCCACCGAGACGGTCGGCGAACCCAACGGCACGTGGCGCTTCAGCTTCGGCCACCACCCTTACCGCTCCAACGGCCAGCACAACGACGCCGGCAGCTACGACGGGTTTACCACGGGCGCGCCCGCCGGCGAGCGGTTGAAGGCGTTCTACGAGGAGGTGCTGTGCGACCAGATGGACATCTTCTTCGCCGGGCACGACCACGATCTGCAATGGCTGGAGCCGCGCGAGGAGTGCGGCAAGACACAGTTCATCGTCAGCGGCGCGGCCGGCAAAACGCGCCCGCTGGCCCAGTCCAACAACCCGGCCTATTACGAACAGGGCAGCATCCTGGGCTTCATGTGGGTCGAGTTGGAGGGCGACACCTTCCGGGGCGCCTTCTTCGACGCCGACGGCCGCATGCTCTATGCCCGCAGCTTCACCCGGGAGGCATGAGGTCTACAGCGCCGGGGTGGGCATGAGTTCCGATCCCGCCCATTGGCAACAGGTATGGAGCACGCGCGACCCGGCCGAAGTGAGCTGGTACCAGCGTACGCCGAGCGTTTCGTTGCGCCTGCTGCGCCAAGCGGGCGTCGGCCTCGGCAGCCCCGTTATTGACGTGGGCGCCGGCGCCTCACCGCTGACCGCCCATTTGCTGGCGCTGGGAGCCGAGGTCACCGTTGCCGACATCGCCGCCGAGGCGCTTGAGAAGGCCCGACTCCGGCTGGGCGATCAAGCCCAGCGCGTTACGTGGCGCACGGCGGACGTCACCCGCGACCCCCTCGGCGGCCCCTACGACCTCTGGCACGACCGGGCCGTCTACCACTTCCTGGTTGACGCGGGGGACCGCGACGCGTACCGGCGGGCCCTGGCGGCGGCGGTGCCTCCGGGCGGCCACGCGATCGTGGCCACCTTCGCTCCGCACGGGCCCGAGACGTGCAGCGGCCTCCCCGTGCGACGCTACGGCGCCGACGAACTGGCGTCGTCGCTGGGCGCCGAATGGCACGTCGTCGAGCACACCCGCGAGGAGCACGAGACCCCGTGGGGCGCCCGGCAGGCGTTCACATACGTCCTCGTGCGCCACGCGGCAGCGGGCGCGCCGGCGGCCAGCGGACTGGCTCTCCCCGGATAGAGGCGGCACGAGCCCAGGCGACCCTCGCCTTCAGGCGCGGGCCAGCAGTTTTTGACTGTTGTCGCGCAGGATTGCCCGCACGGCCTTCGCCGGCAGCCCCAGCCGCAAAAACGCATCGACGTTGGCGCCCATGCCGGGAACCCGCGGGCCCGGCCAATCGCTGCCCCAGAGGGTGCGGGGAGCCAAGGCTTCCAGGCCCGCGAAGCCGCCAAAGTAATCCGGCAGCCGGCGCGGTGGGCAGCTCGACAAATCCAGCAAGGCGTTCGGGTAGCGGTCCATCAGATCCAGCGCCGCCGCAGTGCGGTCGGGGCGGCCGCCGTGGGCCAAGATCACCGACAGGTCGGGAAAGTCCGCGAGCACGGGTTCGACCAGCGCCGGATCGGCGAAGGCGTTGTCGGCGCCGGGAAAGACGCTGGTTCCCGTGTGGAAGATGACCGGAAGACCCAGCTCCTGGGCCCGGGCGTAGGCGGCCCCGAGGCGGCCGCCGGCCTGCGTGGCCTCCCGGTGCAGGCCCGGCAGCAAGTGCTGGTGGACCGCGTGAATCTTCAGCGCCTTGATTCCGAGTTCGACCAGCCGGTCCATGGCCAGGGCACCCTCGCCATCCGTGCGGGGATCGTATCCGCCCACGGCCACGAGCCGGTCCGGGTCCGCCTGCACGTAGCCGGCGACCCAGTCGTTGACCTCCCAGCCGTAGCCCATGACGATTTTGGCGCTGTAATTGATAAGCCACGCCTGCCAGATCCCCTCCGCGTCGAGGTGCTCCAGGAAGCCGTCCGGGTCGTGGATGAACCGGGCCATCAGGGGAAACGTCGGATTGGTTTCGATGATTTTGCGCGGGCCGTCGTTCATCCAGTCGAAGCGGTTGACGTGGACATGGGCGTCCACAACGGGGAATCCGGCGCCTGGGTGGCTCACGGGTTGGGCCATGCTAGCGCTCCAGGAAAGCCTCGATGCGTGAGCGCGCCTCGGGGCGGGCGTGCATCTCAAGGAAGCGCTCCACCTCGAAGGCCAGGCCGTCCGCGTAGGGCAGCCTGGTCGCGGCGCGCAGCGCGGCCTTGGCGGCCGCCAGCGCCCCGGGCTCATGGCGCGCCATGCGCTGGGCCAATGCTACTGCGGCGTGCTCAGCGGCCAGGGGCTCGTCGCCAGAGACAACCTCGTCAACAAGGCCCCATGCCAGCGCCTCGCCAGCCGCCACCGGGTCACCGGACAGGACCATGCGGGCGGCCCGGCCCGCTCCGACGAGGCGCACCAGGCGTTGCGTCCCGCCGCCGCCCGGGATAAGCGCCAGGTTGATCTCGGGTTGGCCGAGTTTGGCGCGCGGCGCGCACACCCGCACATCGCAGGCGGTCGCCAACTCCAGCCCGGCGCCCAGTGCGTGACCGTTCAAGGCGGCGATGACTGGCTTGTCCAAGTCCTCCACGGCGGCAAAAATGGTGGGTTCCGCCATGATCCGACGCTGATCCTCCGGGTTGCGCGCCAGCAGTTCGCGCAGGTCGGCACCCGCAGCAAAACAGGACCCCGTGCCCGTCAGGACCACGGCTCCGACCGATTCGTCGCCAGCGGCCTCGCCCAGGTGCGCCAGCAACTCAGCCCGCGTGGCGGCATCCAACGCGTGGCGCGCCTCGGGCCGGTTGAACGTCAGGATCAGGACGCGCCCGTCGCGGCGGGCGTTGACCCTCGCGGCGTCCGTCACGAGCCGGGAAGCTCCCGCTCCTGGGGCGTGCCGTTCGACCAATCGTAGATGCCCCGGCCGGTCTTCTTGCCCAGATCGCCGTCCGCCACGAGCCGGCGCGCGATCTCAGGCGACTCGTACTGGGTTCCACCGAACTGGCTGTAGAGGTAATCGGACACCTTCTCGCGCACATCCAGGCCGACGAGGTCCGTCAGCTCCAACGGCCCCATGGGGTGACCGTAGCCCAGCTTCATCGCCAGATCAATGTCGCGGGCCGACGCCACGCCGGACTCCAGCATTCGCATCGCCTCGTTTCCGATCACCACGCCCAGCCGGCTGGTCGCAAAGCCCGGGAGGTCCTTGACGACGATGACCGTCTTGCCCATTTTTTCGCCGACCGCGCGAGCCTCGTCGACCGCCTCCTCGCTGGTCGTCTCGTGGCGCACCAGCTCCAGGAGCTTCATGAGCGGAACCGGGTTGAAGAAGTGCATGCCGACCACGCGGCCAGGATCATCGACAGCCGAAGCGATGGCGGCGATGGACAGACTGCTCGTATTGCTCGCCAACACCGCCTCCTCGGGAACCATCCGGTCCACATCCGCGAAGACCTTCTGCTTGAGACTGAGAATCTCCGGCACCGCCTCGATGACCATGCCAATTCCGGCAACGGCGGCCTCCAGCGACGGCGCGGCGCTCAAGTTGGCCGCCCACTTGTCCCGGTCTTCCGGCCGCGTCTTGCCAAGATCGATGCCCCGGTTCCAGAATTCGTTGATCGTGTCCATACCCCGCGCGAGCGCCTTGGGCTGGGCGTCGAACAGCCGCGTTTCGAACCCCGCCTGGGCGGCCGCCTGCGCGATGCCGGCACCCATCGTTCCGGCGCCCAGAACCGCCACGCTGCGTGTGTCCATGGGCGGTCATCCGTGTTTAGAATGAAGCCATTGCGATGGGGAAGAGGCGAGGCTGCCGCCTACTTGGACATGCCCAACGCCTTGAGCAATTCCACGGGCAACGGAATGACGACGGTCGTCCCCTTGTTGTCCGCGGCATTTTGGAGCGTTTGCAGCATCCTCAGGAACATCGCGCCCGGCGACTCGGCCATGACGGCGGAGGCCTCGCCGAGCTTCTGCGCCGCCTGGAATTCGCCCTCCGCGGTGATGACGCGGGCACGGCGCTCGCGCTCCGCCTCGGCTTGGCGAGCCATGGCGCGGCGCATGTCGGCGGCCAGTTCGACGTCCTTGATCTCGACCATTCCGACCTTGATGCCCCAGGGGTCGGTGGCGGCGTCGATGACCTCCTGCAATTTTTTGTTGAGTTTCTCGCGCTCGGCCAACAATTCGTCGAGGTCCGCCTGCCCGACGACGCTGCGCAGGCTCGTTTGGGCGATCTGGCTCGTGGCAATGCCGAAGTGTTCGACTTCAATGATGGCCCGGATGGGGTCGAGGACGCGGAAGTAGACGACCGCGTTGACGGATACGGGCACGTTGTCGTGGGTGATGATTTCCTGAACCGGCACGTCATGGGTGATGGTTCGCAGGTCCACCTTCACCATCTTGTCGAGCACCGGGATGACGAAGAACAGCCCGGGGCCCTTGGCGCCGAGGAGCCGACCCAGGCGGAAAATGACGCCTCGCTCGTACTCCTTCACGATCTTGATCGCGGAAAACAGGAAGGCGACCACGAGCAGGACGACCACGATGGCCACGAACGCCGCCGTGGGACTGAGCGCCAGGAGCACGGGAGATGCCATGCCCTCCAAAACGATCGGGTGCTGATGAACCATCTGATCTAGCCCAGCCGCCGTTCAGCGGGACGCGACGCTTTTCCCCACGGGCCCCATGCCGTGCTTGTGACCCGGAATTGGCGGCTCGCCATGGCACTCGTTGCCCTCGCTCTGGCTCCCGGGGCGGCGGCGCACGGAACCCATGTTGAGGACGGCGCCGGGTACGAGGTTTGGTGGGGGCTGCCCAGCCACGTTTACATCCACCTGGACGGGGCAACGTTTGCGGCGCTGGCGCAGCCCGGAAGCGGTTGGGCGCTGGCGTGGGACCTCGCGGCACCCATCGAGGAGGCGCTGGTGCGGGAACACGCGGCGCGGCCGGCGGGAGCGTGGTACTGTGACGGCGACCCCGGATATGTTCAGCCGCTGCCCTGCCGCCTGCGGGTCGCCATCGAACTGCAGGCCCATGTGAACGCTGGCGACGCCGACGTCCATTTCGATCGCTACTTCGGCTATGCCGGCGCCCTGCCGCTTGGCTAGCCCGGACAGCCCCAAGAGCCACGACGGGTGCTGTTTTGGATAGTCAGAGCCCGTGATATTTTTTTCATTGCGGCCTCTCCGGTTCCGAGGTCCAACATGAACCCACTAGCCAAGCTGCTGCTGGTCGTGCTGCTGGCGCCGCCGGCGGCCGCCGATCCCGTCGAGGATGCCGAACAGATCACGTACGACTGTCGCACGATGCTGGCGGTGTATCCGCCCCGCGACCAATGCGTCGTCGAAGGGCGCGGCGTTGCCTGCGTCACGCAACTCGGCCCCACCTACGCACTGCGCTGCTGGCTCGTCGGCGTCGATTGCCACGGCAGCCACTGGCACGCGACCGTCGGGCCCACGCACGTGGCCGGCCAGAACACATGCCATCATGCCATCCGAGTCACGCCCTAGATCCGGCGGGCGCGCTGCGCCGTGCAACCATTCGAGGTGGGGACCACCACGTTTTAGGACGACGCGCAGTTTGCAAATCGAGGTTGGAAAATGAAAACTGTAGCCCTTCTGATCCTTGCCACCATGCTCGCCGTACCCGGCGCCGCGGCAGACGAGGACCCGTGCGAAACCGGCTTGGACGGCGCCGCCATTGTCGTCTGCCGCGGACCCACCGACGAGGGCATCGGATGCGTCGCCCGTGCTGACGGCTGGACCGGGGCCGGCTGCGGCCTCGTCGGCTTCAACTGTTTCTCCGTGATCTGGGGCATCCACAACAACGTGATCAGCGTCGGCGGGTACAGCTCATGCCAGGCCGGTGTGTTCGTCAACGTGCCGCCGACCGGGTGAGTTGAACGGTGATGGCGCGGCAGGCACCCCGCCATCCGCGACTGTTCACCGGATTCGAGGAAAATCGTCCCAGACGCCTCTTATCATGCCCTGCGGCGTCCCCAATATGGCCGTGAAAATCCCGCGCGTATTGCGTGCCCTCGCCCTCGCTGCCCTGCTGGGAGCAACGGGTGTTGCCGCCGCCGGATTCTTCGGCGACGCCTACGGCTCCGTCCCGGGAACGTGGGAGTTGCCGCCGCTCGAGTATGGTGCCAGCGGCGAGTACGCCGTACAAGGGTTCAACAGGACGCCCGGCGGCGAATTCGTGCCGATTGGTCCGACCGCCCGCGGCCTTGAATACCGCAATCCCGCGCCGGAGTGGATTCTGGACGCTTCGGGGCAGCCCCGGCTGGCTTCCGGCGTCGAATCCACCATTTACGGCTACGTTGATCGAACCGTCGATTTCGATGACGCCGAGCCCACCTGGGCGCCCAAGTGGACAATGCGGGTCCTGGAGGCCGACGGCGACACGGTCGCGACGCAAATCAGCATGGCCTTCGCCTCGGCGGACCGCAACGAATCGCTCGTGGAGGCGGCCGGCCAGCCATTGGTCAGCCACATCGCGCGTGGAACCCGGAACGTGACCGCAACCACCTACGCCGACGCGTCCCCGCCGGCGTTCAGGACCTGCGGCCTCGTGAACCCGTACCAGGGCTCGCGGGCCCCCCTCGGCCGGACCGTCGACCTAGGGAACTGCCTCATTGCGGCGACCCACTCGTTGGGCTCCGCCCAAGGCGGAAATGGCACCGTCGCCGGAGCCCTGCTGGTGGTCGCTCGGCCCTTCGACATCAAGGGCACCCAGGCCATCGATGGCGAACGCGCCCTTGCCCTGGAAACCTCCACAACGATCCATGGAGCTCGCGTCGTGGTGCGGCTGTGGCTGACCCAGGAATCCCCCGTGCCGGTGCGGATGGTGACGATTGCGGATGACTGGGCCGTCGTGCTAAGCCTTGCGGGCACCCATCAAGCCGCGCCCGACCGACCCGGGCCCGCGCCAGAGGCGGCTCCAGGCCTCACGTGGGCGCCGCGCCAGCCGTGGGGCCCAGACGACTCCGATGCCGATCATTTCTTCCCGGCGTCCCAGGCGTGGGCGGCCGCCATGGAGGACGCCCGGGTTGCCGCCTATTTTGATGCCCACCCGAAGGCCGTCGCCGCGAGGATGCATGGGACCGAACACGAATTCACGGACCGCCAGCGCGTGACGTGGCAGTTTCGCGTGACCGATGGCATGGAACCGTTCGTTTTCTCGGTGGATGTGGACGAGCGCCCACTGCTGGGGATGTACCTGGAAGAACATACCGGCATCCCGGACCCCGCCTGGGATCCCGACGTGGAAGTCACGATCCACGAGCAGGATTATGCCCCGCTGCCGCCCCCCGAAACGTTACCCGACGTCCTCCCGACCGTAGGCTCGATCGCGAAGCTTCGGGCATCCTACTCGGGCGTCGATGGAGCCTCGCCCGAATGGGAATTCACGGCGGAGTGCCAGGACTTGCCCTGCGTGCGTAGCGAGTGGCTGGTTGCCGCGAGCCGCAAGGCGGTCAACCAAACCATCGAGCCCCACGCCACCCAGGGCCACGTCCAGATCGATACGGCATCGAAATCCAGCACGTTCAACGTCCACGGAGACGGCCACCGCAGCCTTTTCGTTTCGGACGGATCGAGCCGGAGCCAGGTCGCCCCGTCCCCGCTGGCGGCAGGCCGCGCACCAAGCGCCCCGGCCGCGGAAGCGCCCGCCTGGTCGCCCCCCAGCGTGGCGGTGGCCGCCGCGACAGGCCTCGCCGCCTTGGTCGCGGGGTTGCTTTACTACCTGTGGCCCCAAGTGAAGGCGGTCGGCATTGGCTTGTTCAGCCGGATGGGTCAGCAGGAAATCGTGGACCACCCCGTGCGGCGGCACCTGCTTGCCGCCGTGGAGGCTGATCCTGGCATCCACTTCCAAGAGTTGGTTCGCCGGGTGGGTGTTGGTCGCAGCAGCGTCGATCACCACCTGCGCCACTTGGAATCCCGTGGGCTCATCGTGCGCCGACTGACCCAAGGCTACGCGTGCTTCGCTCCAAGGGGGACCGATCGCCGAGTGCTCGCTGGCGCCGGAGCGATTCGGTCCAGCGGCGCCCGCGCCGTGCTCGCCGCCATCGAGGCCGCCCCCGGTGCCTCCATCGCCGACACCGCTCGGGCAACGGGCCTGGAGCGGTCCACGGCCCACCACCACGTCCAGCGCCTTACCGAGGCGGGACTGGTGGAGCGCCGCCGGGACGGGCGAGCGGTCCGACTGTGGCGGGTGCGGCCGGCGTAAAGGGGGACGCAAACCGCCGCGCCGTGCTTCGCGCTAAGCGCTCAGCACGTGTTGCACGGCTCGGAGAACCTTCCACTCACCCTTCGCACGGCCCTGCAAGCAGGGCCGCAGTCCCGCCGACTGGGCGTTCTTGCCTTCGCGGTCCGCTTCTCGTGGCTATGCGCCGAGAACCTTTTGGACCGCTCGCAAGACCTTCCACTCGTCCCTCATACGGCCGTGCAAGCACGGCCCCAGTCGCGACGAGTTCACGCGCTGGGCGCCCAGCGTGACGCCGGTTACGCCGACATCACGCGCTGAACAGCACGCAAGACCTTCCACTCGTCGGGCATATAGTAGTGCTCCCGCGCGAACAGCGGCGTGTGCACGTCGGGGGCGGTGACCCGCTCCACGGGGGCCTCGAGGTGGTAGAACGCGTCCTCGTTGATGCGGGCGACGATCTCGCCGGCAAGGCCGCCGGTGCGTGGTGCTTCCTGGACGATGACACAGCGGCCGGTTCGCTTGACCGACTCGATGATCGGTTCGGAATCCATCGGGCTGACGGTCTGCAAATCCAGCACGTCGGCCTCGATGCCGTTGTCCGCCAGGGTGGCCGCGGCCTTGTCGGTGAAATACCGCATCGCGCCCCAGGTCACCAGGGTGAGGTCGTCGCCTTCGCGCACGTGGGCGGTCTTGCGCAGATCCGGCACCTCGTCGTCCACGGGGACGTCCTCACGATACTTCCGGTACAGGAACTTGGGCTCCATGAAAATCACGGGGTCGTCGCTGCGAATGGACGCCTTGAGCAGCCCACGGGCGTTGCGAGGCGTGCTCGGCATGACGACCGTCAGGCCCGGCGTGTGGGCCCAGTACATCTCGCGGCTCTCCGAGTGGTGCTCCAGGGCGTGCACGCCGGCGCCGTAGGGCATGTGGATCACCATGGGCAGCTTGAAGCCGCCCTGGGTGCGCTTGAGCATGCGCGCCATATGGCTCTCGTAATGGTGGTGAGCCTGGTAGCTGAAGCCACTGAACTGCATCTCCCCGATGGGGCGCATGCCGGCCATGGCGAGGCCAGTGGCCGCACCCGCGATGCCCATCTCGCTGATCGGCGTGTCCACGACGCGGTGCTTGCCGTACTTGTCCATGAGCCCGTCGGTGAGACGGAAGATACCGCCGTCCTTGCCCACGTCCTCGCCTAGGATCATGACCTTCTCGTCGCGCTCCATTTCCTCATCGAACGCCCGGTTCATGGCCTCGATCAGGTTGACGCTGATGGTTTCGCCCATCACCGCACCTCCCCGGCGCCGGCCAGGTGGCTTTGCACGGAGCTGCTCAACTCGTACTGGGCGTCATGGAGTTCGGACTCGGTCTTGGCGCCGCCGACCGCCTCGAAGTGCTCCAGGAGCTCGCGCTTCTGGCGCTCCAGGTACGGGGGATTCTCGATGTACGCGTAGTCGAACATGCCCGACACGTCGTGCTCCAATTCGAGCTTGCGCGCCTCGAACGCCGTGACGGCGTCGTCGAGCTGCTGCTTGATGCGCTCCTCGAGGTCCGCCTCCTTGGTCTTGTTCCAGAGGCGCTTGGAGGTGAGGTAGGAGCGCATTCGGGTGATGGGGTCCTTGGGCACCCAGGCCTCCTCCTCTTCCTTTGTGCGGTACTTCGAGGGGTCGTCCGCCGTCGTATGGAACATCTTGCGGAACGTGACCGCCTCAATGAGGTAGGGGCCCTTGCCGCTGCGGGCGTGCTCAACGGCCTCGCGGGTCGCGTGGATCACGGCGAGGATGTCGTTGCCATCCACCTGGACGCCGGGAATGCCGTACGCGATGGCCTTCTGGGCGATGGTTTCGCTCTTGGTCTGGTGGGCGCGCGGGACACTGATGGCCCACTGGTTGTTCTGGATGAAGAACACCACGGGCGCCTTGAACACGGCGGCCATGTTGATGGCCTCGTGGAAGTCGCCCTCGCTCGTGCTGCCGTCGCCACCATACGTGATGGCCACGGCGTCCTCGCCCTGCAACCGGCTGCCCCAGGCGACGCCCAAGGCGTGGGTGTACTGCGTCCCGATGGGGATGCAGATGGGCAGGTTGCGGTCCGCCGCGTCCATCTCGACGCCTTCCTCGAAGCCGGCGACGTAGAGCAGATCCAGCATCAGGTCGGCGCCGCGCCACATGGCACAGGCGGACTCGCGGAAACTCGGCACAAACCAGTCCGTGTCACGGACGCAGTAGATGCTGCCGAGCTGCGCGGCCTCCTGGCCGGCGGCAGGCGCGAACGTGCCGATGCGGCCCTGGCGCTGGAGCTTGGCGCGCCGCTCATCGAACGCACGGCTGAGCATCATGGTCTCGTAAAGCCGGACCAGATCCTCCTTGGGAACCTTCGGCTCGAGCTTCTTGTCCACGTTGCCGTCCTGATCCAGGATGGAGACGTGCTGAATGGTCTGGGATTGATGGGCCGTAGTGATCGGCATGACGATTCCTCCCGAGGGATGGTAAGCGGGCGGCGCGAGCCCGTCCTCATTCTTAAGGGGCACCCGGACCAGCCGGTCCGGGTTCGTACATGTTCAGGTGTGAGCCGCTATGTCTGGGGTTCTTGGCCCGGACCCGGTGGGCGAACCCCGGCCCCCGCGTCAGCGGCAGACCCCGAGTCGGCAGGGCGGCTACCCTCGGCACCGGCACCCGCGTCAGCGTCGGCGAAGGATTCCTCCACCACGGGCCTGACAGTCAGCCGCAGGTCCTCGCGGTGGACGACCTCAACCGCAGCACCCGCAGGAACCGGCGGCCCATCCGCATCCTCCAGGTGCGCCGTCCACACCTCGCCGCGCAGGGTCACCCGGCCCTCGGGCTGCAGGTCCTCCAGGACCCGGGCGCGCTCGCCGACGAGCCCAACGCGGGTCGGCAGCTTGCGGGCCTTCAAGGCCACGGTCACGGCACCAAACGTGATGGCGCCGCTGGTGACGGCCGCCGCCAGCCCGACGATGAAGAACGTCTGCAAGAACGACGCCGGCAACAACGGCTCATCCAACAGGAAAACGGCGCCGAGGGCCAAGGCAATCACGCCCACGATGGTCAGGACCCCGTGCGTCGGCGTAAACACCTCAGCGACGAAGAAAATCCCGGCCACCGCCAGCAACAAGACCCCCGCCGTCGACGTGCTGAACAAACCCAGGCCGATGATGCCCAGCAACAGCATCAGCGCCCCGATGGTCTCGGGAACGTAGGTGCCCGGGTTGGCCAGCCCAAAGATCAGCGCGTAAAGGCCGACCAGGAACAAGATGAACGACACCTGCGGGTTGCCAATGATGTCGACAAGCCCCGCCAGCGCGCCACGCTCGTACGTCACGATGCGCGCGTTCTCGGTGTCCAGCAGCCACGTGCCGTCGGCCACGTTGGCCCGGCTGCCGTGGACGCTGCGAATGAACGACGCCACGTCGCGGTCCAGGTACTCCACCATGCCGGTGTCGATGGCCTCGTCGGCCTCAAGGTTGAGGTTCTCGGTGATGAACCGCTCGGCCACGTCGGGGTCACGGTCGTGCCGCTCGGCGATCGCCCGCATGCGCTCCACGAGGAAATTCTTCACCTTGTCATCGGCCGGCTGGGTCGAGCCGTCGGGCGACGACTGGATCGGCTGCGCCGACCCAATGGTCGTTCCCGGAACCATGCCACTCGGGTGGCCCATGAGCAAAATGAACGTGCCCGCCGAGGCCGCAAAGCCCCCTCGCGGACCGACGAAGGTCAGCACCGGCACCGTACTGCGCGAGATGGCGCGATCGATGTCGAGGGTTGCATCCACCAGCCCACCCGGCGTGTCCAACTGGATCACGAGCGGCACGCCGCGGGCCTCCGCCTCGCCGAGGGCATCCTCAATGTGAATCAGCGTTCCACGCGTGACGACGCCGGTCACGTTGACCAGCAAAACCTCGTGGCTTCCCCCGGATACCGGCGCCATGGGCGCGGCCAGCATGAGCAGCAGCCCCAGCAGGACGAATCGCCGTCGCACGGCACGACAGCCCACCGGGGACTTATGAAGGGACGCAAACGCCCTGGCGGTGCCCCCGTGCGGGGGGCGACGGTGGATCGGCCCGCCTAGAGGATCCGGATCTGCTTGCCAACCGAGGGCGTACCGTTCTCGTCAAGCACAAAGATGTGGTACCAGCCCGGGGGCGCAATGGTCGGGCCCGACGGGGAGGAGACGATCAGGTCATCGCCCTGCAACTCAAAGTCGAGTTCCAGGAAGCGCTGGTCGTAGAACATCGAGTGCGTGCTTGTGCCCATGCGGATCATGGTGACCCGCGCGATATCCCCGGCGTCGGGGCTCGCCACGGTGAAGAGCTCATCGTGGATGACGACCTCGGGCGCGGCCAGGATTTCGGGGCGGCTGGCGGCGAACATGTACGGCGGGTAGTAGACCTCCGACGTGTGCTGGTTGAGGTCGGTTTCCTTCGTCGTTTCGATGTCGCTGCCGGCCACCAGGACGCGGCCGTCGGGCAACAGGACGCTGGTGGAGTGGTACGTGCGGCCGCGCTGGTGGCTCGCCGCCGGCAGCCAGGACATGGTTTCGGGGTCAAACACCTCGGCCACAAGGGTCGCGGGGTACTTGTCCGACTCGGGCGTATAAATCGGAATGTCGAAGCCGCCGACGCGCCGGGGCAAAACGGCGCCACCGCTGACGAAGATCTTGCCGTCGGGCATGTAAACCGCCGTCACGTCGCGGCGGGCCGTCGCCATCTGGGCCACCGGCTCGAACGAGGGTTCGTCGCCGCTCAGGTCCAGAAGTTCGGTGTTGTACGCCCACAACTCGGCGCGGGCGCCGCCACCAATGATGAGGATCTTGTCAAGGCTCGGCAGCAGCACGGAGGTGCCGCCGTCGCGGTAGCTGCCCTTCGTGAAGGGACCGTCGGACCAGGTCCACGTCTCGGTGTCCAGGAACATGATGCGGGCGTCGGGGCCGGCGCGAACGACGTCGCCGTCGGGCATCAGGTGGACCCAAGGATAGAGCTGCGACACGATGTCGGCGCTGGGGATGTGCTCCCATTCGGCGGCGCCGGGGCGCAGGATCTCGAACATCTCGTTGATGTTGACATCGAAGTCGGTGCCGGAGAACGTGATCACGGAGCCGTCGGCCAGGGTCAGGACCGCGGGGTACCAGCGGCCGCGCTCCATGGCGGGGCCCTGCTCCCAGGTCTCGGTCCACGGATCGAAGAACCACGTGTACGGAGCGCCCGAGGCGCCACGCGAGCCTTCCGTGTGCGTGCCGCCGACGAGGAACGCGCGGCCGTCAGGCATGACGACGTGGCCGACGCAGAAGATGTTGATCTCCTCGTCGCTTCCCTCCAGGGTCGGGGGCGCGACGCGCTCGGTGGCGCCGGTCGCGGGGTCGATGAGATAAATGAAGCTGCGGATTTCCCAGGCCAGGATCTTGCCCGTGGGCAGGAGGACCTGGTGGATCGCCTTGAAGGGCCATTCGACGGGGTCAGTCCAGGCGCCGACCATAGCCGCCTCGGGGCCGGCCAAGAGGTCGCCCTGGAACAGGAACTGGCCCTCGTAGTGGGCGCCGTGGCCGCCGAACAAGTCCGCGTGAAGACCCATCAGCTGGCTCTCGTCGCCCTCTTCGTCGTGACCCGACACCGATGTCAGCAGGCCGGACACGGTGACCATCATCGCTGCGGCAAGCAGGACCCTGCCGCGGCGTGGTGTTCCTTCCGACGATTTGACCCTAAAACTCATTCAGCCACCACTGTGGGCGACCGGCAAAAGGAAGATAAGTCTATGCGCTCACCTGTTGATAGCCCGGAGGTATACGGCTGCGTAGCTAGGCCGTAAAATCCGGCCGGCGCTTCTCGAAAAACGCGTCGCGGCCTTCGCGGTGCTCGGCGGTCTGGAAGGCCATGGCCTGCAGGTGCGCCTCGCGCTCCAGGGCGTCTGCGAGACCGGCGCCGAGGTTCAGGTGCATGGCGCGCTTGGACAAGGCAGTGGTGGCGCCGGGGCCCCTGGCGAGCTGGTCCGCGAGTTTGTCTCGCGCGGCCCCCAACTCGGTTGCGGGGGCGGTGGCGAGGATCAGGCCCCACGCCGCCGCGTCGGTCGCCGGAAACGGCGCGCCGGTCCACACGTGGTACTTGGCGCGCTGGAGTCCCATGATGCGGGGCAGAATCCAGGTGCCGCCGGTGTCGGGGATGAGGCCCACATGGCGAAACGCGAAGGCGAAGGATGCGTCGGCGGCCGCGATGGCGAGGTCGCACTGGAACGCCAGGATGGCCCCGGCGCCGTGGGCGTCGCCCTGTACGCAGGCGACGACGGGCTTGGGCAGGTCATGGATGGCCATGATGAGCCTGTTGAGGCCGCCGCGCAGGCGGTCGAGGGGGGCGCGGGGGTCGTCGGCGAAGTCCCGCATCACGGTCACGTCGCCGCCGGAACTGAAAGCGTCGCCGACAGCGTCGATGACCACCACGCGCACGGCGTCGTCGGCGGCCGCAGCCGCGATGCCGGAGCGCAGCGCGTCCAGGGTCTGCCAGTCGAGCGCGTTCAACTTGTCTGGCCGGTTAAGGGTCAGCGTCATGACCGAGCGGTCATGATCGACCCTGCTAAGCACCGGCTGTGAAGTCTCGAGGGCGCCTTGGGTCTCGGGCACGTGCGCCCATGAATGCAGGCGTTCATGGCCGTGCCGGTGAACGCGGTCCAGGCGGGCGGCCCGGCCGCAGGGGCGGACCTAGTGGGGCTCGGCGCCGTACTCGCTGAGGGCTGCCTGGATGATGCGCCCAAGCACCACGTTGGTTTCGGGAACGTTCCAGTAGGCAATGCGTTGCTTCAGTTCCTCGATGGCGCTGACGTACAACCCATACACCGCTGGCTCCCTCAACTTGACGTACGGCATCGCGAGGCCGAGCCGGGCCAGGCCCGCGCACGCCGCGTCGTCGTAGATCGGGTAGGCCTGGTGGATGTGGTGGAGGATGCGGCTCAGCGCCGACAGCGTCAGGCCCGGCACGGCGCGCAGGCGCCCAAGCGGACCGACGTCCGGGTAATGGATGGGGTCGAGCAAACCGATGGCGTCAGCGGCGGCCTGGTCCGTCCACGTTGGACGCCGCATGCCATAGGCGTCGGTGATGCGTTCAAGGCTCGCGCGATCCAAGGGGTGCTCGATGGTGTAAAGCAACTCCTGGTACGCGTGGTCCTGCCGGCGCGCCGCCGCCTCGTAGAGACCCGGCACCCGCGCGAAGAACGCCGCCACCGCGCCGCCCTGGAAGCCGACGCCAGAGACAGCTTGCGCCACCCGACCGGCCGACCTAGGCCGCCGCGGGGAGCCAGCGTTGACAGAATCCATCAAGCCGCCTTCGCCGCGATCCAATCCTGCTTGAAGCACTCCTCAAGGACCCCCGCATCCTCCGACGTCGGGAGCACCTCCGCCAGGTGATCAGCGTACGAGCCACCCGACCAAGGCGTGCCATCAACCGTGAATTCACCCCCGGCGTACTCGCCGATGGCGCGGTTGAACCTGAAATCCGGCACCACGAGGCGCGGCTCGCCGTCGGGCACCTGCTGATTCAACAAGTGCACCTCGCGAACGATTTCGTCACGGTACTGGGCCCGGGCGCGCTCGTTCAAGTGCTTCTTGTCCACCGGCTCGCCCGCCGCCGCAGCCTCGGCCTCATCGTAGCGACCCTTGATGCCCCACACGTACGCCCACTCCGCCGAGCCCGACTCGTCCTTGCCAAACAAATCAAACGCCGTCGGAATCCACTTGTTGAAATAGCGCTGCACCACCGGAATCGGAACCACGCCGGCCTTGACAATCCGGCGCAAACCATTGGCGCCCGTGCCCAAATGGAACGACTCCTCCTTCAGCATCGGCCCCATCGACGCCGCCAACGGCTTGAACGCCGACGTGGACAACATCTTGAGTTGATACTTGCCATCCCGATCCACGAATTGTGTGAACGTAAAGAAATCCAGCCAATGGTCGCACGGCTCATTGAAGGAACCCAAAAGCCGCGTGCTCTGCTGGGCGTTGCGCTCCAGCAACTTCTGCGCCTCCCGCGCCCCCGCATGACCAAAATGCTCCATTAAAACGTGACACATTTGCCACCCATGCCGCTGCTCCTCCGCCATGATGCGCAGCGCCGACTTTCGATCATACTCCGTCGGCGCCGACGCCAACAAATGACGCTGCTGCTCAACCGAAGCGAACTCCGTATCGCCCTGCACCGCAATCAAATGCAACAACGCATCCCGAATGTTCTGATGCGGAATCTGCAACGGCCGCTCCCACTTCGGCCGCCCGGCGAAATCGCCGTACTCAATCTCCGGCGCCACATTCTCATAATCGTACTTGGCCTCGAACGAGTAATCGCCCAA
>JBFJYU010000013.1:0-23146 GCA_041622435.1 Thermoplasmatota archaeon
CAAGCGCCACCGCCGAGCCAAAGTAGTGCCTGGCCGCCGGGTCCTCGGGGGTTAACGTCGCCCGCTGGCTCCAGCCCGTGCGGCTGCGCTCAAACACGTAAGCCACCCCGCCATCGTCGCCGCTGCCGTCGTGGAAGTGGGCGCCCACAACGAGGCGGTCACCGTCAAGGGACATGGCCCACCCGAAGCCATCGCCCGCCCCGGCATCGACGGTCGAGATGCGGCCTTCGTACGAGTACGGGAAGACGCTCGCCACCGGCGACGCCAAGGCGAGGGCGCACGCCAGCACGACGGCCAGCACGGGTGCTCGGAGCGAGTCGATGACACGAGACATGGATGGTCGCCGAGACACCAGGGCTCCAAAGATAAGCCCCGCCGCCGGGGCGGCACATAAGCCAGACTACTCGGCCACCGCGAGCCAACGCTACACGGGCCTCAGAGGCGCCGCAACTGGGTCGCCAAGTCCTTGCCAAACGGCAAGCTCGCCGTCAGGCCCGGGCTCGCCCCCGACATCAAATGGATGCCCCGCTCGCTGCGCGTCGTCATCAGGTCCATCACGAGCTGGCCGTCGCGCGACACCAGTTGGGCACGGATGCCACTGAACGAGCGCACCATGCCATCCTTGGCCAGCGCCGGAACGAGGCGGTTGGCCTCCTTCAGGAACGACCGCTTGATGAGGCTCTTGCGAACCTCGCCCGGGGCGTGGCGCAGCATCCGCTTGGTCAGCATCAGCCGCCGAAATCCGGGGTAGAGCAGCGTTCCCGCCATGTCCCGCGGGCTCAAGCCCCACGGGCTGTACTTGTAGCGGCCACCGGCGAGCGCCGCGTTGGGCCCGATGATGACCTTGCCCGCCGCCGTGCGGCTGAAGTGGACGCCCAAAAAGGGCAGATCCAGGCGGGGCGCCGGATAGATGTGCCCGTGACACAAATGGTCCGTCGCCGGCGTCAACTCGTAATAGTCGCCGCGAAACGGCACGATCCGGTTGCCGTCGTCGGCGCCGACCTGCCGCGCCAAGCGATCCACGGCAACACCGGCCGCGTTCAGGAACCGCTCGGCGTGAACCGGCCCCGTCGCCGTCTCCAGCAGCGCGGAGCCGCCCGCCTCAGACAGGCCCGTGACCGGACTCCCAAGGCGAACCTCGCAGCCCAATTCACGCACCTCGCGCCCCAGCGCGGCCACGTAGCCCGCCGAGTCGATGCTGCGGGTTCCCGGCACATGCAGCGCCGCCAGCGGCTTCGCCATGTGGGGTTCGATCTCCACCGCCTCATCCCCATCGACCATCCGGCACTCGACGCCGTTGGCCGTGCCGCGCTCGTGGTACGTCTTGACGCCAGCGACTTCGGATTCCTCCATCGCGGCCACCAGCAGGCCCCGGTTGGGGACCGCCACGCCGTGCCCCTGGCAGAACGCCGTCGCCTGCCGGGTCCCTTCGGTCGCAAAGCGGGCCTTCAGGCTGCCCGGGACGTATTCGAACCCGTCGTGCAAGACGCCGGAGTTGTGGCTGGACTGCTCCGGCCCGAGCCGATCGCCCCGCTCAAGCAGGACGACGCGCGCCTCGGGCTCCGCTTGCAGGTAAGCCCGTGCCGTACAGAGGCCAGCAACACCGCCGCCGACGATGGCCAGATCGTAGCCAGCCGCCATCGAGCCTCAGGCGTACTCGACGACGCCTTCGGCGGCGAACTCGCCGCCCATGCCGGGGCCCTCGGTGACGCGCAGGGTGTACGCGCCGCCGGGCAGGCCGCCGTCGGCCACGATCATGGCCGTCACGCTGGTGCCGGTGCGATCCATGGTGGCCTGGGCGACCACTTCGCCTTCGGGGCCCACGAGGGACACCGCGAAGTTGGGGGTGGCAGGCAGCGGGGTCGGCGTGGTCGACGTCCACGTGACGTTGACGCGAATGGCCTGCGTGCCGTTCTCCGCCATGATTTCGTTGGTGAACACGCGCTCCGTGGCGCCCGGCGCCAGCGAACCCGTGAACGAGAAAGTGTACGCCGTTTTGTTGTCCTCGCTGTTGGGGATCGAATCGCCGTCGATGTCGTCATCCGCGCCATTCGGGGTGCCATCGCCGTCAAGGTCGCCACTGGCGTCGATCATGGCGGGGCCGCTGCCGAGGCCGCCGTCCGTGTCGGTTCCGGCATCCTCTGCCTGGTTGAACTCGTAAACGTAGATGCCTACCATGACGCCGACGAGGAGGACGGCGCCAACGATTCCCACAACGGTATCAGTCGCGACCATGGTAACTAGGAGAGCGCAGTCACGACGGGTTCATAACGGGTATAGGTGAAGAGTGTCACCGCGAACTCGTTGCCTGTGTCGTGATTGGCCGGGTCGTCTGGCGATCCGATGGGGTTTCCGGCCGGGTCGGTGCACAGGGGCACAGGCACGAGCCCGAGGTCATTGGTGGAGCAATCCCCCGCATCGACCAGCGTGACCTCAATGGTCCAGACGCCGGCGCCGCCAGCCACATAGTCCGGCGCCACGCGCTCCAGCACGTCATCCGCGGTCTCCGAACGGCTCACGCCCTCCACGATCAACGATTGGGGGCGCGAGTTGGGCGAGTAGCCTAGCCGGGCCTCGAACGGATCGGCGACAAACATGGGCTCGCCGCCCTGCGGCTCGGCGTTGCGCCGCGCGGCCGCGTTGGCGTGCAACTTGGTCAGCACCTCCACACCATCAGGATCGATGAGGCGCACCCGGAACTGATCCGGCTCGCTGGCGGCAACGTCATCCTCCCATCCGATCGTGAACGTGATCGCGGTGATGCTGTCCTCCTCAATGAGGTACTCGAACGCCTTCGTCTCGCCTTCGGCAAAGGCGTCTCGCGACGTGGGCTGGTCCGGCCCCGGCACCTCCTCGAAGGACACCTGGAACTGAGGCAGCACGATCTCCTCCTCGGGCAGGATTTGGACCAGCAAGGCCGAAAAGACCACGAGCGCGGCGCCCAGAACGCCGACGACGGCGTCCAGGCGGCTGCCACGCTTCTTGGGGGGTCCGGCGCGAACCACAACCGTGCGCCTGGAGTCCGCACCGGCGGCGGGCGGCGGCGCGATGACTACGGTCCGGCGAACCATCTATCCGGTTGGACACGACGGTCCTTCAAAACCTCTGTGTGCTGGTCCTGCAAGGGGCCGACGCCCCGGCTGCCGCGGCGGCCGTGGCCTGCGCGGGGCCGGGCCACGCCTCGTCTGGGGACCTAGACGTGCTTCTTCAGCGCCGACACCAGCATCTCGCGGGGCACGGCGCCGACGATCTGGTCGACCTTGCTGCCGTCCTTGTAGATCAACAAGGTCGGGATGGACATGACTCCCTGGCCGGCGGCGGTGGCCTGGTTCTCGTCCGTGTTCAGCTTGCCGAAACGGACGTCGCCCATCTCCTGTGCCAGGGCCTCAATGACGGGACCGATGCGCTTGCAGGGGCCGCACCACGGGGCCCAGAAGTCAACCAGTACGACGCCATCCTGCTTGGTGAAGGAGTCGAAGTCAGTGTCGGTGACGGTGGCAACGGAGTTGCTCATGGTCATTCGATGACCTGCGCCTACCGAAAAACCGTTCGGTGCGTGTGGGAAAACCACTTGGCCCGCCCTGGCCCGTCGGCTGGCCTGGCGGGCGCGGCCCGCAGGGGATGCAGGGGGCCCGGAGGGCGGCGAGGGGCCATCCCACAATCCAAACCGTCATAGGTCGCCCCCATTTGGTCGGCGCGTTGGCGATCCGTTACCTGAGCGAGGAGTGGGGCGAGGCGGCGCTGCGGGTCATGGAGACCGATCCAGACATCGCGCGCGTCACGAAGGGCCTGAACCTGTCCCTGCTCGTCATCATCCTCAACGGCCCCCCGGGAGCCTACGGCTTTATCTACGCGGCCTTCGACCGCGACGGCCTCAAGGACTACAGGGTCGGGGCCGACTACACCCACGTCACCGACGGCATCGACGGGCCCACGTTCGTCGTCTCCGGCGACTACAACGTTTTCGTTGAGATTCAGCGGGGTCGCCTCACCGAGCGCAAGGCCCTGCTCAGGGGCAAAATGCACCTGACGGGTTCGCTGGTCAAGGCGCTGCGCCACATGCATGCGCTTGAGACCATCACGCGCAGCATGCGCACCATCGAGTGCGAAACCTGAAGCGGCCACTCCAGCCACCCAGGTAGCCACCACACAGGCAGCCACTTGCGGGCACCCGCGACCCACCGCCGCGGGCCGGCACGGGCCGCCGCCGACGGGCGCGCCGCCCCCGGCCGCCGGGGCGTGTTTTTTAACCCATGGCCGCGATGGCCAAGCCGGTGGTATTGATGCGCTGGCTTGTTGCACTCCTGCTGTTTTCCTTGATGGTTCCCGCGACTCCCGCTCCGGCCGTTTCCGGGGCCAGTTGCCACGTGGATCTGCCCGGCGCCGGCCTGTTCGCCATGGACCTGAGCGCGCAGGGCGGCCCCTCTGTTGGCGGCTGCCGCGTTGAGTTCCCGACCGGCAGCTTCCTGAGCGCCACCCCGGCGGCGGGCTGCGAGGTCTCTGCGGACGGCGTGCGCCAGTCGGACTCGTTTGACTTCGTGTTCTTCCACTGCGAGACCGGCGTCTACGACGTCGTGAACTCCATCACCTTCAGCTAGGCCGACGCCTCGCCGGCCCCGCCGGCCGGCGCCTGTAGGAGAACGAGGCGACCCTTGCGCGTCACGTTGACCGAGCCAGCCACCCCGAGTACGCGCCGCGCCTCGGTGCTGTCGAGCCCACGGCAGCGCGCCAGGTCCTCGCTGGACAGTTCGGCGAGGGCGCGGCCAACCACCCGGCCGCCGTGGACGAGTTCAACGACGCTTTGGACATCGAAGGCGCCTTCAACACTGGTGACGCCGGCGGGCAGCAGGTGGCGTCCTGAGGCGAGGGCGTGCGCGGCCCCCTCGTCAACGGCGATCTGACCCTGGGCGGGCGCGATGAGGAGCCAGCGCTGCGGCCCGCTGCGCCGGTCGGAGGCGAGGAATCGCGTTCCAACGTCTTCGCCGGCGACGACGCGGCTGGCGACGTTGGCTTGGCGGCCGTGGGCGATGACGACCGGGATGCCGATCTCGGTTGCGAGGCGGGCGTTGGCTAGTTTGCTGCCCATGCCGCCGCGGCCGACGCGGCTGCCGGCGCGGTCGCCGGCTAGGGCCAGGATGTCGTCGGTGATGCGCTCGACGACGGCGATGCGCTGGGCGCCGGGCTCGCCGGGCGGTCGGTCGTGCAGGCCGGCCACGTCGCTGAGAATCAGGTAGAGGTCCGCTTCGAGTTTGCTTGCAACGAGGGCGCCGAGGCGGTCGTTGTCGCCGAAACTGGCGTCGATTTCCTCGATCGAGACGGTGTCGTTTTCGTTGAGAACGGGCACGACGCCGATTTCGAGGAGGCGTTCGAGGCAGTTGCGCAGGTTGAGGTAGCTGCGCCGGCGGCTGAACGTGTGGTAGGTCAGCAGCACTTGTGCGACGCGGCGATTGCTGCGGCCGAAGGCGGCGTCCCACGCCTGCATGAGGTGATGCTGGCCAAGGGCGGCGAGGGCTTGGCGCTGGACGACGTCGGCGGGGTGTTCGTGGCTGCCGAGCACGGCGCGGCCGGCTCCGATGGCGCCACTGGAGACCAAGACGACCTGGGTGCCGGCGCGCACGAGGCTGTCGAGGTCGGCGGCGATCGCGGCCAGAACCTCCGGGTCCGGCTGGCCGCCGGGGCCCGCGAGGGTGTTGGTGCCGACCTTGACGACGAGGCGGCGTATGCGTGCGGGGTCAGCCACGCGTCCATTCCTCGATCTGGTCGCCGAAGTCACGCCCGGCCGGCTCGTGGCGGAAGGCCCGGTCCTTGTAGGTGCCGGCTACGTGGGCCGCCGGGCCATCGTCGCCGACGAGTACCCAGCGGTATGTGGTCAACCCCTCGAGGCCGACGGGGCCTCGCGCGTGCAGCTTGCCTGTGGCGATGCCGACTTCGGCGCCGAGGCCGTAGCGGTAGCCGTCGGCGAAGCGAGTGGATGCGTTGACGTACACGCCGGCCGAGTCGACCGCCTGGACGAAGCGGCGGGCCGCTTCGGGGTCTTCGGTGACGATGGCGTCGGTGTGCTTGCTGCCGTGGCGTGCGATGTGGGCGACGGCGGCGTCGAGGTCATCGACCACGTGCACGGCCAGGGTGGCGTCGTTCCATTCGCGGCCCACGTCGGCGGGGTCCAGTGGCGACACGTCGGCGTGCCCCCGGATGTCGGGGCCGCCTCGCACATCCACGCCGGCGCGGCGCAGGGCGAGCACCAGGTCCGGGATGAGGTCGGTGCGGCTGCGGTGGATGAGGACCGCCTCCACGGCGTTGCACGCGGCGGGATAGTCCATCTTGGCGTCGACGACGATGCGGCGGGCCTTGTCCGCGTCGGCGGCCGCGTCTAGGTAGACGTGGCAAACGCCGTCGGCGTGGCCCATGACGGGGATGCGGGTGTTGTCCATGATGTGGCGCACCAACTCGTTGCTGCCGCGGGGCACGACGAGGTCCACGAGGTCGTCCATGTCGAGCAGTTCCTGGACCTCCTGCCGGTCCTCCAGGAGTTGCACGGCGTCCTCGGGCAGCGGGCCATTGGCCAAGGCGGTCCGGATGATGCCGGCCAGGGCGGCGTTGGTGGCCGCCGCCTCGCGGCCGCCCTTCAGGAGCACCGCGTTGGCGCTGCGCAGCGTCAGGGCACTGATTTGCACGACCACGTCGGGGCGGCTCTCGAAGATGCAGGCCACGACGCCCAGCGGGCAGGTGACCTGGTACAGGGTGAGGCCGTCGTCCAGGAGCGTGGAGCGCAGGGTGCGGCCCACGGGGTCGGGCAGCGCGGCGACCTGGCGCAGCCCGTCGACGACGGTCGCCAGTTTGGATTCGTCCAGCGCCAGCCGGTTGAGCAGCGCTTTGGCGAGCCCTTCGCGCTGCGCCCGTTCCAAGTCCTCTCGGTTGGCCGCGAGGATTTCGGCGGCGCCGGCCTCCAGGGCGTTCGCCACGGCCCCGAGAGCAGCAGCCCGCTGCGCGTCGGAGGACGCCAGAAGTTCGCGGGACGCGGCGCGCGCGCGTTCGGCCTTGCCACGCGTTGCTGTGGTCGCCTGAAGCATCGCGCGGCGATGGTTGGTGCCGCTATGAAAAGCTACCACGACGCGAAACCACTGGCTCTGGAGCCCCTCACGTTGTCAAATGGGCCGCCCAAACCAGACGTATCATGGCGCAAGCTCTTCTGGAAAGGTAACGCTTTTCGGGGAGGCCGGTTTAGGCCGCTCCGGCAAAGGCCACCACCTGCGATTAACCGAACCTACCACTGACCTCAACCCCCTCATCCCCGGGCGCTCCCGGGGCCGGGCGCCACCCCGGTCGGTCGACGCTTTTTTCGCGGCACGGTTTGGGCCGCTCCGAGGATCACCAGCAGGCCGCCGACGGCGGTCAACGCGTGGGGCACCTCACCAAGAATCGGCCACGCCAGGAGCGCCGCGCCCAGGGGCTCCAGGAGAATCCACGTGGCCACCGTGTGGGTTGGGAGGTACTTGAGGCACCAGTTGGCCAGCGTGTGGCCGCCAAGCATGGGTACGGCGGCGAGCGCGACGAACCACACAAACGCCGTGGGGGCCAGGTCGGCGCGCACGGGCTGCCCCACGAGCGGCAGGGCGGCGAGGATCGTGAGTGCCGCGATGGCGTAAACGGGCGTGGCGTACGAGACCGTACCTTCCGTGCGCCGGCGCACGCGCCCGATGAGCATGTAGGCGGCGGAGCCGACGCCGCCCGCCAGCGCCAGGCTGTCCCCGAGCAGCGCGCGCCGGGAGTCGGGGGCCAGCGACCCGTCGGCGGCGGCGATCACGACGGCGCCCCCGAAGGCGACGAACACGCCGATCCAGGCGCGGGTCCCCAGCCGGTCGCCCAACAGCAGGTGTCCGCCGATTGCGACGAAGACCGCTTGCAGGGTAACCAGGGCCACGCTGGCGGCGACCGTGGTGAGGAAGAGGCTCGACACCCACAGGGAGAAGTGCGCCCCAAGTGCCACGCCGGCCAGGATGGTGAGGCCCCAGGTGCGGCGGTCGTAGCGGCGCCAGGTCGGCCAGGCGTGCCGCGTGAAGGGCAGCAGGAGGGCGACGGCGAAGGCCAGGCGCCAGAAGCTCGCCGTCAAGGCGGGCGCGTCGGCGAGGCGAAACAGCACGGCGGCGAAGCTCACCGACAGGATCGTGATGGCGAGGGCCAATCCAGGGGGAAAGGGGGGCCGTTCGTCGCTCAACGGGCGCACGCAGGCGGGGCCGCGTTATCAGGTGCGCCGTTGAGCGAGCGGGGTGGGGGCGCGCCTTGACACGCGCCACGGGGCGGGACGCGGGCCGCGGTGGCTGGCCTACGGCAGGTGCGCGCAGTCGCCGGCCAGGGTTTGGTTGCCCTTGCTCAGCATCAGGCACGTCGTCGCCCGGGGCTGGTGGGAGCAACCCCCGTTCGTGGCGCTCGCGGTGACGGACACCTCGTAGCCACCAGGCAGTGGCACGATCACCGGATCGGGCGGCGCCACGTCGGGGTGGCACGCCGTCGCCGGCGCGTCCGGGAGTAGCGCCACGAAGAACAGGATGGAAAGCATCAGCAACGTCCGCATGGCGCATGGCAAGGGGCCCGCCCCACTTGAGGGTCGCGCCGTGCGGGGGGGCGTGCCAGGAAAGCCGGCGGGCAACGCCGCGGGCAACGGGGAGGCGCGTGGCTACGCCGGCTTCGTCTGGCTGATCCGGGTCCGCTTCAGGCGGCACGGGCCCACCTCGCGGCGGCGAGGGGGGACGTGTGGGCGATGAAGACGAGCGGTTGCGGTTGCGGCCGCAGTGCAAGCACATCCCACTCCGCCAGCGCGGGCGGGCTGCGGGACACGGCACCGTGAGCCAGGTGGCGAAGCTCGCCTACCGGTCGTACCCGCACCACGGGGACGCGAGGCCAGTTCAAACGGAGCACGCCCACGTCCGGCATGGCCCGGAACAGGAACGGGCGAATGCCGGCGCTGTGTCCGCCACCGACGGCGCGGATGCTGCGCACCCATGCGGCGCGGCCCAGCGAGTCGTAGGCGCGCTGCAGGAGGAACTCCTTGTGGAGGTGGCCTCCGGCGAGCGTCGAGCCGACGACGACCAGTGCCACGACGGCAAATGCCGCCCAGGTTGCTGTGCGCATTCCTGCTTCCTGGCACGTCTCTCGCCCGACGCGGCCGATAGGGGTTGCGGGGCGGTGGTAGCCCCTCGGCCGGGCGCGCCCCCGACCCCTTGTGCGGGGACGCGGGGGGCGCGGCCGGGGGCTGAACGGCATCCAGGCCCCGGCACGCGGGACGGCACGGGTCCCCACGGCGGGCCATGCGCTGTCGCCCGGATGGCTCAGGGCGGGCCCCAGCTTTGCCTGGGGGCCGGGGGAGGGCTGCCGCTGGCGCGTTGCGGCTGTCCAGCCGGCTGGCATCAGGCCCCGTAGATCGCCTGGAGGCCCACGATATCCCCGTCGCCAAGCGTCCGCTTCTGCGTCTCGCCGAGGCTGGCAAACGCGTACATGGTGAGGCAACCAATCTTGCGGCTGGGGCCGGACGGGTGGTCGAGGCCCCAGGTGTGGCCAAGCTCGTGCGCCGCGATGTTCTGGACATCCATCGCGTCGGCCGAGCCGTTGGTGGCCCAGGCGTAGTCCGTGTTGTACTGGGCGTCCGACTCGACGGCCTCGCCGGTGGCGATGACGTACCACGTCGTGGTCACCGCGATCGTGCCGGACGAATCCAGGTCAACGAAGTCGATCTGGTTGACGCCATCGAGTTCGCCTGCGACCCCCATGGACCCTGCCGCGAAGCCGCCAAACAGGCCGGCCCCGGTGGCGTTGTCCCAGGATTGCGCGGCGGCGTTGAAGGCGGCCGTGTAACCCGTGGTGTAGCCGGCATAGGTCGTCTTCCAGTGGTAGCCGGTCAAGCGGTACTGGGACGCGCGGCAATCCGTTCCCGGACCACCGCCGCCCGGCTTGCCGGGCTTGTCAGGCTTGTCGGGCTTGTCCGGCTTCGCCGCCTGCCCGTCGGCTCCGATGTCGGCGTACCGGACGTGCTTCTCGTAAGCCAGGCTGTGGTCCTCGGCGGCGACACCGCGCTCCCATACCAGTCGACCGTGCTGATCCCACACACGCTCAATCGGCACGGGGCTGGACGGTGCCGCGGCCGACGCGGCCGACGCTACTACGATACTGGCTGCCATCAGGTAAACGATGAGAAAACGACGCATGACGACTCCCCGGCCCGTTGTTCGTCAAGCGGCATGGAAAACGGTGCGGGTCGCCCCCGCGGGGACCGCGCGGCGCAAGGCGGCGGCTGCCCAGGCGACGGGGTCCATGGGCGGGACCAGGGCGAGGGAGGAAAGGAAAAGCTGTGGCGAAGGACCACGGGGGCGCGGGCCCGCCCCAGGGCGTCGGCCCCGAGGGATCAGGCGCCGTAGATCGCCTGAATGCCGAGGATATCGCCGTCGCCGAGGGTGCGCTTCTGCGTCTCACCCTCGCCCGCGTAGGCGTACATCGTCAGGCAACTGATGCCGCCACCGCGCGGGTGGTCCAGGCCGAAGGTATGGCCGACCTCGTGCACCCCGATGTTGAGCACATCCATCGAGCCCTGGGCGCCGCTGGTGGACCAGGAGTAGTACGTGTTGTACTGGCCGTCGGACTCCACCGCCTCGCCGGTGCTGCGGTAGTACCACGTCGTCGTCACCGCGATCGTCGTGGACGCGCCGAGGCTCACCCAGTCGATCTGGTTGACGAAGTCCTGGTCGCCGGCCGTCGCGGAACTGCCCGACGAAATGCCGCCGAAAATGTTGGCACCCGTGGCATCATCCCACGTGTTGCCGGCGGTATTCATCTGGCTGGCGTAACTCGACGCGGTGGCCGAGTACGCGGAGGTCCAGAACCAGCCGGCTTCGCTGTACTTGGTCGACGTGCAGTCCGTGCCGCCGGGCGGGTCGCCGCCGGGGGGCCCTCCGCCGCCGCCGTGGTTCGGCTTGTGCGTCCAGCTCTTGGTGTACCAGAGGAACGGATTGCTCGGCTCAATGCCGGTCAGGTGCTCCAACTGGCCGTCTTCATTGTACTCGCGCGAGACGATCCACATCTCCGCCAGCACCTCCTCGGCCAAGGTTCGCGCCTCATCCGGCGCCGGTTCCGTTGTCAGGCCGCCGACCGACGGCAGAACGAACATCGCGCTTGCAAACATCACCAACCAATTTCGAAACAGCATGGGTTCACCCGGCTTCAAAACTTGAACACCGGTTATAAAAGAACCGGGTGGGCGACCATGGGGTTGCCGACCGCGCGCCGCCACGGGCCGAGACCCTCCGGAGCGCCAACCGCCCGCGACCCTTGGCCACAAGCCCCGACGCAACACCGGCGTCGCGCTCACTCTTCTCACACCTTATAGCAACCCGCCGCAATCGGCGCTTCATGAGCCAACAAGCGGTCATCGTGGACGCCGTCCGAACCCCGGTGGGCAAGGCATTCAAAGGGGCCTTCGCCAAGACACGCAGCGACGACCTGGGCGCCGCCGCCATCCGTGGACTTCTCGGCCGCAGCGGCGTCCCGGCCGCCGACGTGCAGGACGCACTCATCGGCTGCGCCATGACCGAGGGCCCCCAGGGCTACAACGTGGCACGCCAGGTCGCCCTGCTGGGAGGACTCCCCGACGAATCCGGCGCCGCCACCATCAACCGGTTCTGCTCCAGCAGCGCCTACACCATCGCGCTCGCCGACGCACAGATCCGCAGCGGCTGGGACGACGTCGTCATCGCCGGCGGCGTCGAAACGATGAGCATGATCCCCATCACCGGCATGACGCCGGAACTCTACGTCAACCCCCGGATGTGGAAGGCCCGCCAGACTTACTACAACTCCATGGGCGAGACAGCCGAAGAGGTCGCGGACCGGTACGACGTCAGCCGCGAAGACATGGACCACTGGGGCGTGCGCAGCCACAACCGCGCCGAGGCCGCCCGCCGCGCCGGCGTCTTCCAACACGAAATCATCCCCGTTGACGTCCCCGACGCAGCCTCCAGCACCATCTCGACGATCCAGCACGACGAGGGCATCCGCGAGGGCGCCACCTACCAGGCCACCAGCCAACTCAAACCCGTCTTCCGCGAAAATGGCCGCGTCACGGCCGGCAACGCCAGCCAAATGAGCGACGGCGCCGCCATGGCCATGCTGACCAGCGAACACTACGCCAACGAACACGGACTCAAGCCCCGAGCCCGCGTCGTCGGCGCCGCCGTCGCCGGCGTCCCCGCGGAGGTCATGGGAATCGGACCCATCCCCGCCGTGCAGAAACTGCTCAAGCAGACCGGCATCAGCCTCGACGAAATCAAACAATTCGAAATCAACGAAGCCTTCGCCAGCCAAACCCTCGCATCCATCCGCGAACTCGGCGTCCCCGAAGAGATCGTCAACCCCAACGGCGGCGCCATCGCACTCGGACACCCCCTCGGCGCCACCGGCGGCCGCATCGCCGCCCACATCATCAACAACCTCCACCGCAACGGCGGCGGCTACGCCATCGAAACCATGTGCGTCGGCGGCGGACAAGGCTACGCGATTATGTTTGAGGTGTTTTGATGGCGGCCCTCGAGCCCCGACGGGCTCGGGCCTCGACTTGACATCCGGGTTGGTTCGAATTCCACCGCGATAACGCGGACGAGACCTATTTCTTTCAATTCAGCGACATGGGGGTGGGTCTCGAAGGCTAGCGGCCGACGCCGCCCCCTGCCCAATCCCTCCGCTTTCTAGTCGTGGCGCCGCGCATGCCTGGGCATGGCAACGATCCTGGTAACGGGTGCGTCGAGCGGTATCGGCGCGGCCTCGGCCCGGCGGCTGCTGGAGGATGGCAACCGGGTGTACGTGGCTGCGCGCCGGGTCGATCGGATGCAGGATGTGGTGGGTCTTGGCGCGATTGCCCTGGCGATGGACATCACGAAGGACGCTGACATCGAGGCGGCGGTGGCGCGCATCACCGACGAGGCGGGCGGCGTGGATGTTCTCGTGAACAACGCGGGCTTCGGCTTGTACGGCAGCGTTGAGGAGACCTCCCTTGACGACGCGCGCTACCAGTTTGAGGTGAACCTGTTTGGCCTCGCGCGCTTGACGCAGTTGGTGCTGCCGGGGATGCGGGCGCGGGGCGGCGGGCGCATCATCAACATGAGCAGCATGGGCGGCAAAGTGTACACGCCGCTGGGCGCGTGGTAC
This sequence comes from Thermoplasmatota archaeon, assembly GCA_041622435.1. Classification (GTDB taxonomy): domain Archaea; phylum Thermoplasmatota; class E2; order JACPAO01; family JAHFTW01; genus JBFJVP01. The sequence continues at coordinate 13,189 of JBFJYU010000013.1, forward strand.
CATGCGACCAAGCACGCTCTGGAGGGCTGGAGCGACTGCCTGCGCTTCGAGTTGGCTCCGCACGGAATCGAGGTTGTCATCATCGAGCCGGGTGCCATCAGCACGGAGTTCGGCGAGGTGCTGTCGGGCCCCATGATGGAGCGCTCGGGGTCCGGCCCCTACGCGGCCATCGCCAAAGGCGTGGCCAAGATGATGCAATCCTCGTATGAGCGCCAGGGGGGCTCGCCTCCGACCGTGATCGCGGAGCTCATCAGCGACGCGGTGGCGGCGCGGCGGCCGAAGACCCGCTACGTCGCAGGGAAGTACGCGCGGCCCATGATGGCGATTCGAAAATGGGGCGGCGATCGCGTGTACGACCGCCTCATGGCGCGGATGGTGTGAGCCGCGCAGCCGGATCTGATGCCGGGTTGGACGTGGGCGCGGGGTTCGGCCATGGCGAACTGGCGCCCGAAAATGATTGCAGGCGCAACCACGTGGTTCTTTCATCCAAAGAGTTTTTCAAGTGGTTGCGGTGGCCGGCGCTGGCGATCACCATGATGCCCAAAACCGCGTTGGCCTTCCTGGCCGTGGCTCTGCTGACCCTCACGAGCGCCCCCGTTGTCGACGAGGCGGACGCCCGCGAGGTTATCTACTGCGTGCGCGAGCCGTGCAATGAGCCGCCGTGCATTTACGGCACGGACGGCGCCTGCATCATCACCGTCGTCTGCGTCCGCGACGACTGCGGGCCGCCTCGGTTCCCGTAACGCGGCTGCCTACGCACACGAGCCCAGACTCGCCTCTTCCATTCCTTCCGTTGTTCTCAGCCACCAACCGGCGTCGTCCACTGTCCATGGCCACGCAAAGCGCTCCCCTGGGGTCATGTCGGGCGCAAAGCGTTGGCACCGGACGTAGGCGGCGTGGGCGTCGGCGCGGGCGTCGTCGCCGGCCAGACGCGCGGCCAGCCCGATGGAGGGCCACAGGAATCCTTCGTCGATGTTGGCGGTGTCGGTGACCCAGTCCGGCTTGCCGGTGCCGTCCCAGGTGTTGACGGCGGTCATTTGAGCGGCCGCGCGGGGCCCGTCGGCGGGTTCGGCGCCAAACAGGTGGGGCCACGCGGCGGCGACGGTTCCTGGGTACCAGTCGTCCAGGTCGGCGGGGTTGATCTCGCCGTTGTACTCTTTGGCCCAGCCGTAGAGGCCTGTGTCCGGGTCGATCAGCTGGGGCAGGGCGCTGCGGACCGCTTCGGTGGCGGCCGTGTAGGGCGCCGCTGCGCCGGGGTCGCCGTACACGTGCTCAAGGAGGCTGGCCATGGCGTCAAGGCCCCACTGGACCTCGCTGTTGTCCATGGTGAACTTGGCGAGGTAGTCGCTGCGCGCCCACGTGAGCCCGTCAGCGTCCTGCAAGTGGAGCATGACGCCAGCGACCTTCTCGAGCCCCTGGCGCCAGCCGGGTTGGCGCAGCACGTCGGGGTCGCCTCCTTTCTGCACGAACGTCCACGCGAGCCCGAGGAGGGTGGCGGCGTTGCTGTCGTCGGCGTCGCGGTGGTTGCAGTAGCGCGGGTCAATGCCCGGCGGGCAGGTGGTCTCCCCGCTGCCGTCGGCTAGGTACCAGTGGTCCAGGATGGCGCCCGGCGGGGGCGGCAGCTCGATGATGCTGGTCGCCGCCGGCGGCGGGTCGAAGGCGACGATGGGGTCGTAGAGGTGGTCCAGGTACCAGGCCATCCAGTCCTCGGCGACCCGGAGTCGCTCGGGGTGTTCGGAGTGGAGAAGCCCGGCGACGCCCAGGTTGGCGTTGTACGGGACGACCTGGTAGTACTCCAGCCCGACGCCGGGCACGGCCGGCGGGAAGCGGTGGCCAAACGAGTGGTGGATGCGCACGGCGCCCTCCGCGTCGCCGGCGTCCTCACCGCGCCACTGTTGGGCCACGATCCAGTCCGCCACGTCCATCGGGCCCGCCGATGCGGCCGATTCGTCGCTGGCGGGCGCGCCGGGTGCGACGCTTGCGATCAGGATCCAGGCGATGGCTACGGCTCTCCACCACACGCGGGCGTCAGCCGGGTCGTGGCTCATGGCCCTTGCGTCTGCGCAATCGCATCCGACCGGGCTGCGGGCCCGGCTGGCCCCGGCCCAGGCGCGCACGCTTATGCCGCCCGCGACGGTCTCTTGGGCCATGCCCAACGCCGCCAGTCATGGCGTCCGCGTTCGCGCCAGCGCTGCCTGGAGTCGTGTCCATACGGCGGGGGTGCCACTGCCGGCTGCGCGTTACGACGCCGCCGTGCGGGCAACGAGGGCACGCGCCCTGGCGGAGGGCCTGATGGCGTTCATGCTCGGCTTCTCGGTCGATGACCTGCACGTCCTGCGCTACCCGGGTTGGGCCCTCGGCGTCGCCGTCGCCGTGCTGCTCATTGCCTGCGGGCCCCTGCTGCACGGCGTCGCCCGCGCCCGCGATCTGCGTCAGCTCGACGACGCGGCGTTCGAGCGCGCGATTCTCAGCACAACGCGCAGGGGCCGCATCCTGCTTGTGGCGGTTGCCGTGGTTGCGACCGCCTGGCTGATCATTTTTAGCGAGGGGGTGCCGCCGTGGGCCGTCTAGCCCTCCTCCTGGCCGCCGTCGTCGTGCTTCCCGGCATGGCCGCACAACCCGTCGACCCCAACCTGCTGGGCGACCTGTTGCGCCCCTACGCCGAAGGGGCCGTCGACGCGGTTGCGCCTGCGGCCGAGGCGCTCTTGGGCGAGGACCTGCACACAGAACAGATCGATTTCACCGTGGACATGGACGTGTTCAACGTGGACTACCAGCTCGTCGGCATCCTGTTTGGCGGCGGCAAGGTCCAAGCCGACGTGGACGCGACGCTGGTGATGGACTTCCGGGCCGTCAGCCTGCACCGTCTGGACGAGGCGCTGCGCCAGTTCACGGGCGACGCCAACGTCAGCCTCTCCAACACCCTCGGCGTCCCCTCGGACCGGGTGGCCCTGACGGCCGAGACGGTGCGGCTGCTGGGCGGCGGCCTGCTGCTCGAGGCGTTCCAAACGTACCAGGAGACGGCCACGGCGGAAATCCTTCAGGCGACCGTTCCCGGCATGACGGTGCTGTCAGCATCGTTCGACTGGCAAAACACGCTGCCCCTGGCGGGCGCCTTCGACGAGTACCTGCCCGACGCCGAGGAGATTGATCCGCTGGACCCCGCCTCGTGGCTCCCAACGCAGGCGCTGCCCTCGCTGCGCGAACCGCCGATCCGGCTGGAAGCCCATGTCCGCATGCAGTACCTCGACCGCTACTCGCTCCTGGAACTGGTGCGCCCACACCTCAGGGACGATGGCAGCACTCCCGGCCCTCCCGACCCCGTGCGTCGTCAGGTGGAAGAAAACGAGACGCTGCCGTTTCGCTACCGCAACGCGTTCAACGTCCTGGGCTTCAACCAGTTCCTGAACCTCCAGGTGCCGCCCGGCTGGCGCGTCAGCCTGACGATGCGCGTTCCCGACGGCTTCACGATCGAGGGCGTAACCGATGAACTGGATTTGCGCCCGGACCACGAACGGGCCCGCTACGTCCTCGACGGCGCCCAGAAGAGCCAGGCCTCCTCGCAGGGCGCCTTGGCGACGCTGTCGAGCCGCTTCATCGTCACCGCCACACTGCTGACCGGGGTCATCCTGACCGGCCTGGTGGTGCGTGTGCCCAGTGAAACCCTCGTGTTCGTCGCCTTGCGGTGGCGCGAGGAGCGCCGGCGGGCGGCGGCGCCGGCATCCGCGCCGGCCCCGGCCTCACAGCCGGGCAAGGTCGTGGCCGAGAGCGAAGTAAGCGCCGGGTAGCAGCGCCAGCGACGCCAGCCAGGCCACCACCAGCACCAACTCCGCCAGGAGGGCCCGTTCCCGCACGAAGCGCCCCAGCATCACGCGCAGGGGCAGCAGCACGAGCAGCGCCGCCGCGGCTAGGGTGACCAATTCGAACGCCACCAGCGCCAAGAGGTCCGGCACGTCGAAGTCGCCCCGCCAGCCCCCGGACAGGGCACTGTTGCCAAACGCGTGGGCCATGACGCTTAGGTCCACGAGCACGAAGCCCGCGACGGGCGCCGCCACGCGGACAGCCAACTGGCTGCGGGTGCGCGCGGCCGGGTGGCGACGCACGAGGCTCACGGCGAGCGCCGCAATCCACAACCCCGCCACCAGTTTCCAGGGGGCCTCCCACAGGCCGCCGCCGCCGATGGCGATACCGGACGGCGTCACCTCCACAACGGGCGTCAGTTCGCCCGCGAGTCGCTGGCCCGCCAGGGTTGCGTGCAGACCCTCGACGCGAACGAGGCTGACATCACCGAGGTGGCGGCGCTCCCCGATCGTCCCGTTGAGCCGCCCGACGAGGGCGCCGTTCACGTAGTCCGACACGCGGCCGTACTCGGTCAGCAGGCCGGTCACGTTGGCGCGGGGCTCGCGACTGTCGGCGCCCAGCAGAAGCTCTTGCAGATCCAGCAGGCGAAACGGGTCGAGAACCTCGCGCACATCGCCGCGTTCGCCGGGCCGCAGGCGCAGCGTCAGGTCACCGTCGTACCAGCCGGCAGCGCCCCCTGCGTACAGGGCCACCTCGGGTCCGTCAAACGTGAATTCCCACTCGGTTCCGTTGTACCACACCGAGCCGCCGGCGCCGTCCACGAGCACCGTCGACTCCGGGCTCGCGGGTTCGAACCGGAACGGGCCTGCCTCGCGGGCCAGCCGAAGCGGCTGATTGGAGAAGATGTGGGCGACGGCGTGGCGCTCCTCCCCGGTGAGCACCGTCATGGTGGCCTCGGGCAGCGCCACGACCTGGTGGGCGCCGTAAAAGCGCAAGTCGGTGCCGAGACCAAAATCGATGCGCTCCACGTCGTGGGTCGCCGGGTCCGCGCACCCGGCCTCCGAGCCGGGCACGTCGGGGGCCAGGACGCTGCGCGTGCGCTTGGCGCAGACCACGAGGCTGCCATCGAGCAAGTCGGCGTGGGCCGCCTCCAAGACGACTGGCTCCGACCAATCGGGGCCGTCGAGCCGAAGCGCTCCAACCAGCAGCGTCGCATCGCGCAACCGGAAATCCAGGGGAACGCCCAGGTCGAACGAATCGCCGGAAACGGGGTCCGCAATGGCCACTACCAGCAAGGACAACAACAGGGCGCGAACGTTTTTCGACAACGCCCGTCCAACAGGAGTGACGGCTATAGCCGTTCGGGGCTGGGCCGCCCCGGGCGCGTGCAGGCGCCGCCGACAAAGGGTAAGTGGCAGAACCAAGTGGTTTCGTTGATGGTTGGAACCATGCGCATCGCGCTGATTGCCGGACTCGTCCTGGCGGCCGGGCTGGCCGGCTGCCTTTCCGAAGGCGACTCCGAAGCGTCACCCGGCGAGGCGGACACGCTCACGATCGACCCCGACGCGCCGAGGGCGCACGGCAAGCAGGCGACGCCACCCGGCAAGTATGATTTCTCGGGCCCCTACGGTCGCGTGCTGCGCGACGGCGCCCTCGAACTGCTGCCGCCGGAACGGGTGTACCTGCCCTCGGATATCGACGGCGTCGACATCGAGATGGGCATCTGGCGCCCCGACACGGACGAACCGACACCGGTTCTGGTGCAAGCCAGCCCCTACTACGGCTACATGATGAGTATCGGGGCCACGGTGGTCGACAAGGAGGGCTACTACGGCAGCCTCATCGAGAACTTCGTCCCGCACGGCTACACGGTGGTTGGCCTGTCCGTGCGCGGCACCGGCGACGCGGGCGGCTGCAACGACCTGATGGGGCCCGCCGAGACCGCCGACCTCGACCAGGCCATCACGTGGCTTGGGGAACAGGAGTGGTCCAACGGCCGCATTGCCATGACGGGCCTCAGCTACGACGGCAGCACCCCCTGGGGCGTCGCCAGCCTCGGCAACCCGTACCTGAAGACGATCATCCCGATGAGCGGCGTGCCCGACATGTACTCGCTCATGTACCGCAACGGAAGCGCTGAGACCCGCGGACCCGCGCTGCTCAACGCCCTCTACTACGGCGGCAACGCCGCATCGGCCGGCGCCCAGCCGCAACGGCCCCTCGAGCGGTTGTTGTGCCCCGAGGCCCTGGCGGGCATTGCTTGGTCGGTGGGCAGTGGCCTGACCGGCGCCAAGGACCCGCTCGGCTTCTGGGACGAGCGCAACCGCAAGCCCGGCGTGGCCGAGAACTACCAGGGCTCGATCTTCAGCATTCAAGGCCTGCAGGACTGGAACGTGGACCCGTCCCAGGTGATTCCGTGGGTGGACGACCTGGAGGCCGACGGCCGCCACGTCAAGCAGTTGCTCGGCCAGTGGACCCACGACTTCCCCGACCGCGTCGGCGGGTCCTCCGACTGGTCCAACCACCGCGCCGACTTCAAGCAGGTGCTGCTGCGCTGGCTCGACCAAGAACTCAAGGGCCTCGCCGTCGACACCGGCCCGGCCGTGCAAGTGCAGGATGACACCGGCCGCTGGCGCAACGAGGAGCACTACCCGCCCCACGACACCGAGTGGACGCGCCTGCACCTCACCATGGAGGAGCGGCTGGAGGCGACCCCCGGCGACGGCGGCAGCATCATCCTGCGCCCCGTGCTCGTGCCCGGCGTCACCGGCCCCGCCGTCCTGACCGCCGAGACCATGCGCGAGGCGGTCGACTTCGTCACGCCGCCGCTGGAAGCGGAAATGCTCGTGGTGGGCCTGCCCAAGGTGCACGTTACCGTCACGCCCCACGCGCCCGGCGGCTACCTCGCGGCGTACATGTTCGACCGCACGCCCGGCGGCACCGACCGACTCATCGGCTGGACCACGATGAACCTGGCCTTCGCCGACGGCTCCACCGAGCGCACCGAGGTCATCCCCGGCCAGCCCCTGCTGGCCCGCATGGAAGTGCAGCCCATGGACAGCGTCATCGAGGAGGGCAACCAACTCGTGCTGCGCCTGTGGGTGTTCACCGACGGCGACCGCCTGCCCACGCTCCCGCCGGGCAGCGTCAGCCTCGAACTCGGCGAGGACCTCAGCATCCTCCAGTTGCCGACCGTCGAGCGCGGCCCCGACGCCTACTTCGAGCCCCCGATGCCGTAGGAATAAGCAAGGCGCCGTGGCCGGGTAGGCCCCGGTCACGGCCCTGCGCAACGCTCACGCCAGCGGCCGATGCCGCTTCCGGCCGCCTTGCGTCGAGGGCGGGACCCGTTACGTCCAGACGACGAGGCGCCGGCGACCCGCACCTACGACGGGCTCTGAGCCCCGGCGGCGATCGCCGCCTCGATCCTGTCGACCCGATGCTGGACGACGGCAACGACCGCGTGGCCGTGGTACCAGTGGGGCCCCAGGCTGAGGCGCAGCCGCGCCCGGCCGGCCAGCAACGCGGCCTCCTCGGCCGTGAAGGGCTGATGGTCGCTCAGCGCGTACACCGCATCCCCGGCCACGCCCTCCAAAGCCGGGCCCTCTAGGGCCTCGCCCTCCGGATCCAGCAGCACCAGCAGTGAGTCGCCCAGATCGTCAAGCACCTCGGCCAGCGTGAACGGCGCCACCTGCAAGCCCGCGTCGACCTCCTCCCACCAAGGGTCCTCCAGGTCGGCCCCGGCTCGCAGGGCCTGCCGGATGCGGCCCGCCAGCGACCGCTCGTCAGGGCTCAGGCGCTGGATGGCAGCGCCCTCGATGCGCACGGCCCGCGGCCGCGCGGCGTCGGCCACGAACACCAGGATCACGTCCGTGTCGGCGCGGATGCCGTGGCTCAAAAACAGCGCCGTCGAAACCGCCCGGCACAACACGTCGGCGCGGCCGCAGGCGCCCGCCAGATCGTTGAGGTCCCAGTCGCCGTCGGCGCGGGCGGTGTGGCTGACGACAACGAACCGGCGCATGGCCCGCGGCAGGCGGGCCTTCCTGTTGAATGCGATGGGAACGCCCCGGGGGACCCCATGGCCATCGGAGCCCGTCGCGAACAGAACCCGGACCCCTACTCTTCGATGGAATCCCGGTAGGCGGCGGCGGACAGCAGCGTCTGCGCCTCCACCTCATCGGCGATCTCGATGCGAATCAGCCAGCCCTCGCCGTACGGGTCCTCGTTGACGCGCTCCGGAGCGTCCTCCAGGATCGCGTTGACCTCAATGATGCGCCCGCCGACGGGCATGTAGACATCCGAGGCGCTCTTGACGGACTCGACGACGCCGAAGTCCTGGCCCTGGTCCAGCGTGTCGTCCACCTGGGGTAACTCCACATAGACAATATCGTTGAGGGCGTTCTGGGCGTGATCCGTGATCCCGATGGTCGCCTCGCGGCCCTCGATGCGGATCCACTCGTGGCTCTCGGCGTACAACAGGTCCTCGGGGGTCTCGGACACGCGGCCGAGCACGGAGGCGCCGGTTCTTAGCCACTTGCCTCAAGGCCCCACGCGCGATGCGCCCGGATCGACTTCCAGCCCGGCCCCCGCCGGGCCCCGGTCAACGAAATGATACGAAACGTGTAAATGGGGGGTCCCAGTGGCCGGCTTCGCCCCACCCCCCGACTTAGTCTAGCCCGGTTAGGCAGCGGACTGTAGATCCGCCATACGTCGGTTCGAATCCGGCAGTCGGGACTTTCCCCATCATCGCCTCAAGCCACCCACGCCCTGGCCCCCCAGCCAGCCGGCGGGTGTAGCAAATCGGCGTCAAATTATCCCGTTTGGGACCCCTCCCGGCCAACAGGAGGGCTCCTCCTGTCAAATCGGCACGCCTAAGAAGGGCGTTTCAAGATTTCAGGCCGAGGGATGCACTAATGCCCTACGAGCACACAACCGACAAGGGTACCTACGTTCTGCACAGCCGCGCGGTAGAGTTGAAGGGCGGCCGTCTGCAGACGATCTACTTCTTCAGCAAGAAGGGCAACGCGCCGAAGAGTGGCGAGCCCGTCGACATCCCGGAAGGCAAGGCCGTCGGGATCAACGAGCGCACGGGCCTGCCCTACCTGCGCAACGCCTGAAGCCAGGTGAATCGTTTACTCCTCTTCGTTTACTCCACCGTTTTCACGCCCGCCGGGCGCATCCGGCCGCGACCCGATGAGCACGCGCATGACGCCTGCCAGGAAATACCCGGTCAGCAGCAGCACCGGGATCAGCAGGACCAGCACCCAGTCGATGCGCGACAAGCCGACGACAAGCACAACCGTCACGAGGCCGAGCACGGCGGCGAACATCAGGAACGGCACGCGGCCGGCGCCACGGGGCCGACCGAGCGAATCGACTCGGGAAACCGTCACGGCCGCCGCCACATGGGTCCTGGGCTTGAGGTTTCGCCACGCTCATTAGGAGCGCGCCCCGTGCGCCGGGCATGACGAGCTTGTCTCGCGGGGCCGTCGGATTTGTCGGCGGCGCCCTCATTGGCGGATGGCTGTACGGGTTGCTATGGGGCCTCAGCGGCCCGGACGAGGCGACCCCGTGGGGTTTGTGGGGGTTGGCTGGCCTGGCCTTGGGCGCCATCGTCTACGCGGCCCGCCTGCTGCCGCCCCAGGCTCGCGCGACCGGCCTGATCGTGATCGGGATCGCGACCGGCTTGTTGCTCAGTGGCGCCGCCAACGAGGGCCGCGAGGGCTTCTGGGGGCTGGCGATCACGACCGTGGGAAGCCTGCTGGCCGTTGCGACGCTGCCGCTGCCGGCGACGCTGCGCAAGCCTGCCACCGCCTCCGACGCTCCAGCCTGACTGGCGCCGGGGCCGCCGCGGGGCGACGTGATCACGCAATCCGAGGCACAAGTCTCCCGCCGACCGAGCAGGGCGAGCGAGGGTGAATGGGGCTTGCATGGGGGAGACGGGGGTCACCGCCGGTGACCCCCAGCCCCGAGTAGGCCCCATTCTCGACGTCGGGAGCGAAGCGAGCGGCGTCGCCGAGCGAAGCGAGGGTGAATGGGGCCTGCTCTGCTGGGGGTCGGAGCGAAGCGAGGACCCCCCAGCCCCGAGTAGGCCCCATTCTCGACGTCGGGAGCGAAGCGAGGGTGAATGGGGCCTGCTCTGCTGGGGGTCGGAGCGAAG
>JBFJYU010000014.1:0-22302 GCA_041622435.1 Thermoplasmatota archaeon
GGCGCCGGGCCCAGTTGCTTGCTGGTTGTGGGTTGGATGTTCGAATACGAGGGGGAAAAGGGTGGTTGGTTGGTTGTTGGTGAGTGGACGATCAACATCGCCCGGTGAAGCGGGTCACGCCCCGCCTCTAACCCTCGATCCCCTCTTCACTAATTTAAGTGGATATCCCCGAGGCAGCTTCACGTGCAGGGGAATGGCTGCATGCGGCGCCCTCAGGCTGCCCGATCGATGCGAACCCGGGCCGGATCCAGGTCCATCGCGCCCGTTCCGTCGCCAAGAGGGTCACCATAGGCGCGCAGCTGGTCCAGCAGGCCGGCGACATCGATCCCCCAGCGTTGCGGGGCGTGCGGCGGCAGCCGTGCCTGCACGTTGGCCCAGTGATTGATGACGCCCTGCACGCGGCCTCGGCCGTACTGCACGAGCATCGCCGCCGCCATGATGAGGCCCTGCACGAACACCTTCTCGTCGCCCTCAAGACCCAGCCACAGGCCCTCCCATTCCTCGTGGGCATGCCAATGCTCGCCGTCGTTGAACAGGCGGATGCCGGCGTCCAGCCGCGGGTCGTCCCACGGCGCCTCGATGGGGTCCGCCTTGGGGTGGCGACGGGTGTTGACCGGGGCGCTCATGGTGGCGCGATGGCCGCGTGGCTTAGAGGCTGCGCGGGATGGGCGCGCGGCGGTCGTCGTCGGGGTCCGGTCCAAGCCCGGTGTCCTGCTGGTGCCCGCCTAGGATGTTGCCGCCAGCGGGGCCTACGCCGACGTGGACGCGGTAGGTCCACAGGGACGCGATGCCGTCGCGGTCGCGGTCACGGGGCGCCAGCAGGCAGGTTTCGAGGGCCGCGCGGCGGGCATCGGCGTCGATCAGGATGCCGGTGGGGCAGAAGCCGGCGTTGCCGCTGAACGGCACAACGAAGGCGGTGCGCCCGTCGTCGGTCGGTTCCTCATCGATGGGCTCCGGGTCGCCGGAATCATCGCCGTCGGGGCCGGTTTCACCGTCGGGTTCGCCCGAGCAGGTGCCTCCCTGGCCGCGGTTGGCGCCCTGACCATTGCCTTGACCGTCGCCGCAGTTGCCGCCGTCGCCGCTGCCGCAATTCTGGTTGTTGCCGCCGTTGCCCTGGCCGTTGCCAGGGCGGGGGTCGCTGTGGAGGCAGTCGTCGGGCGCGGCAGTGCCGACCGGCGTCACCAGCACGGAGGCGACCAGCAGGCACGCAGCGAGAACCGCTCGGCGGGTTTTCACAGCCGACCCTCGCTATCCCCAGGATATCAGGGTTGTTGCCGCCTGCGCGCGCACGGACAAGGGAAAGGGGACGGGAGAAAGAGGAAAACAGATCGGGGGTTGGACTACAGATCCGCGAACACGCGCACCCACACGATGTCAGCGTCCGCCAGGGGGCCTCCGCTGCCGCCGGTGAAGCTGTCGTTGCCGTCCAGGTCCACGAACGCGGCCACCGAGCGGCCGTCCGAGTGGACGCGACCCTGCGCAAGGCTGGCGATGGTGCCCGTCGAAACGGCCGTCGCCTCAGCCCAACCGGGGCACGAAGCGATGCTGTTGGCCGTCACGCCACTGGACGCGCTGGCGCCCATGGCGTATGCGTCGTCGCCGGCCAAGTCCAGGGACACACCCAGGGCGGCCGTGGTCGCGTGGGCCTGGCCCAGCGCCTCGGCGCTCACACCAGACATGCTCACAGCGGCGCTCGACGCGCACGCGGCGTTGCTCGAACTGATCGAGGTCGCCGTGCCGCTGGCCGCCGCCGTGGCGCCCAGCTTCGTCGCGTCGTTGCCCATGCCGCCGACGATCGCGCCGGCGCCGTTCGTGCTGCCGCGACCCTGACCCTCGGCCAGAGCCTCGATCGTGCCGAAACTCACAGCGCTGCTGCTGCTGGCGGCCGCGCCCTCCTTGGCGCGCGCCTGGGCCAGGGCCTGCGAGTACGCGTAGGCATAGGCGTCGGCCACGGCGTCGGCGACGGACACCGACTGCGCCACGGCCTGCGCCAAGGCGTAAGCCAGAGCGGTCGCCATCGCGGTGCACGCGGCCTCGTCGCCGCCCTCAACATGGATGCTGCACGACGCCTTCGCCTCGGCGTAAGCCTGGGCAATGGCGTACTTCACGGTGTAACCCTGTGCAATCGCGTCGCTGAAGGCGCGCGCACTGGACACGGCTGCACTGGTTGCGGTGGCCGTGGCATCGGCGAAAGCCAACGCCTGCGAGCCCGAGATCGCGTAGCCAACCGGGCGCGCTGCGGCGTGCATCGAGACAGCGTCGCCGCCCGACAGGCCACAGTGGTTACTCGCACCGGCGCCCAGGGGCGCGTCGTCGATCTTGATGGCGACTTCCGCGAGGTCGGCGATTCGGTCGATGGCGATCGTGTCGGGCGTTCCAACAGGAGGCGCGACGGGGATTCCAGGCGGCGTCACCGGCGGCACCACAGGCGTCGTCGGCGGCTCCGCGCAGGGCCTCTCGGCGCACGTGTCGGTGGCCACGTCATGGATCTTCGCGAGGCCAACCTGCACGGCATCGGTGTCCGGCTTGACGACAATGCCGCCGCCAGGCAGATGGATCGTACCCGGCGTGGGCAGCGTCGCGCGCTCAATCTCCATGCACTCAGGGTCACCGCGGGCAAACAATCCGGCGCCATTCAGGCTACCGTAGCCCTGGCCGTGCGAGGTTGCCAGAGTGGCCCCGACGCTGCTGGCCGTGGCCGACGCGGCCGCCGCCAGCGCCTCAGCTTCCGCGAACGCCTGGGAGAAGGCGTTGCTGCTGGATCGGGCCACCGCGTTCGAGATCGCCTGCGAAATGCTGCGGCCAAAGACGTTTGCGATGGCCGAACTCGTCGCCGAAGCCACCGCGTCACACGCGGAGACGAGGGTTCCCGTCAGTTGCGCGAACAGGTCGCGGAGTTCCTGGGTGGTTTGCGGGTTGAAGTAGTGCTCGCTCTTCGGTTCGCTGGCGATGCCCTCAAGCTTGACAGTGTCGATGGACGAGCCGAGACCGATCGAGAACACCTCGATTCCCATGTTCTTCAGGGTGGTCGCCTCCGCGGGTCCACCGGAGCCGTAACCGTCCGTCAGGAACAAGACAACCTGGCGCGAACCGTGGAAGGCGTGCCCCTGGTAGGCGGAGATCGCCTGGTTGAGGCCGGCGCCGAGGTTGGTGCCGCCGCCCAGGCCGTACTGGTTCTGAATGGCCGAGATCGTGCCGGCGTGGTTGTTGTCCAGGCCCTTCAGCGTCTGCGCCGTACTCGCGAAGCGGGCGACACCGGAGTGATCGGCCGGGCCGAGGCTGTTGAGCAGGGAGATGGAGCCGTCGCGGGCCGCCTGCAACTTGGTGACGCCGGGTTCGCCGGTGCCACTGAACATGCTGCCCGAATCGTCGAGGACGAAGAAGACATCCAGCGGCGCGCCAGCGGTGCCCTCGCACTCCAAGATGTCCTCGTCGTAATCGGTGTCGGTCACGATGGAACTGCCGTTGCCGTAGACGAAGCTGTACGAGAAGTGGCTGGCGTACGCCTGACTGAAGCTCAGGGCGTTCGAGTACGCGTAAGCACTGGCGCCAGCGCTGGCCGCGCTGATGGCGAGCGACAGGGCCATGGGCGAGGCGACGCCCTCGAGGGCGAAGCGGTCCTGGCCGATTGCGTCCACGAGTGCGCCAACACCGTTGACGCTGCCGTAGCCTTGGCCGTGAGCGTCCGCGATGGCGTCGCCAGCCGAGGCCTCGGCGCTCGACATGGCCGTCGCGCGCGCAGTGGCATCAGCGCGGGCAACGGCGAAGCTGACCGAGGACGCCAGGGCGTAGGCGCTGCCGGCTGCGATGCCGTAGCCGTCGTACTCGTACGAGTACTGGCTTCCCGTCGCGTAGCCCAGCGCGTTGTTGTAGGCAGTGGCGTACTGGTAATCCAGGGCGTAGGCGTAAGCCACGCTGGTGGCGTAGGCCAGCGCCGTCGGGACCGCCACGGCGTTCAAGTCGTAGCGGTCGTTGCCAGCCAGGTCAACCAGGCCGCCGAAGCCGTTCTCGTAACCGTAGCCTTGGCCGTGCGCCTCGGCGACGGCGTCGCCAGCGGTGGCACCGGCGGACGCCTGCGACCACGCGTAGGCCTGAACGGCCGAGATCTGGTAGGCCGAGCAACTGCTGTACGCGTAGGCAAAGCTGCTGCCAAACGCGTAGGAGCTCTGCTGGCAGAGATCCTGGGCAAACTGGAACGCGACGCCAAAGCTCTCGGCCGAATCCGAGTTCACGGCCGTGGTCGTTGCGTCGGCGCGCAGGCTGTAACTGTCACTGCCGAGGCCGCCAACGAGAGCGCCGCGGCCGCCTTCGTCGCCGGCGCCCTGCGCCAGCGTGCGGCTGTGGGCGTCGCCGGCCTGGCCGGTCGTGACGGAGAGGGTCGCTGCAAACGAGCTGGCGTACACGTCGTTGCTGCCCGAGGTGTCCACGAGCGCGAGGACACCCTGGCCTTCACGGGCGCCGGCACCCTGACCGCGGGCCTCGCTGCGCATGTCGCCGCCAGCGATGTCGATGCCGGCCGCGGCGAGCACCAGGGCGTCGTGGATGCCGCCGGTGTCGACGAGGGCGCCGCCGCCCAGCAGGTCAGCGTAGCCCTGACCCCATGCCTGGTGGCTGGCGTCGTTGATGCCGATCGAGTAGAGGATGTAACGGTCGCTGCCGGCGGGGTCCACGAGGGCGCCCGCGCCGCTGGCGAGTTGGTTGCTGCGGATGCCGGCACCCTGGCCCACAACGAGCGGGGCGCCCAGGCCGGGCATGAAGTACGTGTCATCGTTCAAGCCGCCAGCAAGCAGGCCGGCACCGGTGCTGCCGAAGCCCTGCGCGCCCGTGGCCGCGACGATGAAGTCGGAGCCGGTGCCGCGCACGAAGGCGCCGCCGCCGACCACGCCAGAGCCCTGGCACCAGACCACGCACAAGGCGTTGTCCTGGCCAGCCGCGTCGACGAGGACGCCGAAACCGCCGAAACCGCTGCCTTGGGCGATGGCCGCCGCGAGGTAGGTGTCGTCGTCGGGCAAGGGGCCGAGGTCGAGGTCGGCGAGGACGCCGACGCCACCAGCGCCGCCTCCCTGGGCGCAGGCCGCGCCCGTGTAGGTTTCGGAGCCGTCGGCGTCGATGAGAACCGAGTTGCAGCCGAAGCCGGCCGGGTAGGTGTCGCTGCCGGCGAAGTCGATCGTGATGGGTGCCGCAGTGCCGGCGTGGTTCGTGTTGGCGAAGCCACCGGTAATGAACTCCCGAAGGTCGTACAAGTGGACCACGCCGAGTACGTCGATGAAGTCCGAGAATTGGACCGAAATCGAGGCAGCGAACGCGTCGGACGAGATGACATCGATCACGTCGTCAACGGCGGCGCCGATGGCCAACGCGGCCGGAGCCAGCGCAATCGCCGAGGCGAGCACGTCAGGGTGGGCCTCGGTCATGGCGGTCACGCGCTCCCAGTCCTGGGCTTCGACGGCGTCGGCCAGCTCGGCCGCCCAGGCCATCGTGGCCGGGTCACCGCTGCCGGCAACCGTCATCAGCCCGACGAGGCGCGCCAGCGCGAGGTCGAGGGCGGGGGGCAGCGTCGGGACCGGCTCGGTCGGGAGTGTCTCGATCCCGACCGAGGCGGCGTACGCCGTTGCTGCTGCGGCCAGCGTCGTGGGTAGCGGGCCGGCATACGGCTCGACCGTGAGACCCATGCCGTCAACCAGCGCCTGCATGGCGCCAGCGACGGTGGTGGGCGACGGCGCCCAAGCCTCATCGGCCAGCCGCAGGGTTTCGCTGTACCCGTCCGGCAGGACGACGGGCTCGGGGGCCAGACCCGACAGGCCAGCCGCCGGCGTTGAGATCATTACGGCAAGCATGAGGGACACAAGTGCGCCCCCGTTCTTCCAGCGGCGCACGTTCGCGGCGCCGGGTTGGTTTCGGTTCATGTTCTGTTGCCTCCGGTTTGCCCCTGAGGGTTCACCAGGTGCGCAACATTCCTCCGAGGTTATCAATGTAACTCCGGCCAGGGGTGACTTCGCACTCATCTTGCTGCAAGTTGAGACCATCTCGCCCGGACCGCGACAAAAAAGGGGCGCTATCGTGGCGAAACCAGCTAGCCGCGACCCAAATGGCGGTAATGCCACGCACCCGCGCGCCGCAAGGGCGGCGGCAGGCCCCCGCCACGGCGACGGGGGGTGGCTACCGATGCGTCGGCATCGACGGACGGGAGACGCGCCAAGCCATCCGGCGGCCGTGCGCCTAGTACGGTCGCTTCGGCCGTCCCGAGGCGGCGTCAAAGTTCTTCCACACCTTGACGCCGCACCAGCGCGGGCCCTCGGGGCAGCACGCCTCAACGGAGTCCTGCAGCTCCGGAGGCTGGCGGGCGGCCACGAACGAGCATGGCGGCCCAATGAACGCGGTAAGCTCCGGATGCACTGCCTGGGCCGCCCGGAGTTCGGCCAGGCTCGCCTCGAAGATCTCTTTCTGCGCGTTGAAGCACAGGCGCAGGCGCCACTTGTGGATGAAGCTCAGCAGGTCGCCGCTCTGGGTGAACGTGATCATGGTCGCGTTGGGCAGCAGGTAGCAGGCGTCCTCGGCGGGGATGCCCACGTCACGCAGCTTCCACACGGCACTCCAGAGCCGCTCGATGGCCTCGTCGTACACCGCGCGCGCCTCGTCCGCGCTGGCCCCGGCACCCAGCACGTCGGGCACATAGACATCCGGCTCGCGGCCGACCACGCGGTGCAGCAGCGGCCGGGTTCCCGGCGTCAGTCGGTGACGCTGGTCCTGCGCGTACGCCGTCAGGCTGAGGCGCTTCGAGAAAGTGTAGTGGACGTGGCGCAGCGCGCGCAGCGCGGGGCTGTGGTCCCAGGTGTTCAGCGTGTCATTCCACACGGCATTGACCGCCGGGTCAAGGACGCGGTCCAGCAGGGCGCCGTCGTCCAACTGGTCCGGCCCAACACCCAACACCTCGCGAAGAACACGTGCCACGAGCGCCGCGGCGTCCGGCGTGGCGTTGACCAGGATGGCAGGCGCGTCCGGCGCCTCGGGCGCGGTGGCCGCCGGGGTCGAGGTGGCCGCCGGCAGCGCCCACTCCACGTGGTTCTCGCGGGGCTGGGTCGACTCATCCAGCTTGTCAAGAAAATCCGGGTCGACCTCGCGCACCGCCCGCACCATCTGGTCCACGAGTAAGCGCGCCTCCTCGGGCACGCCGCTCGCCTGGCACATGCGCACGTAACGCAACAGGACGATGCCGCTGATCGTGTGGTACAACTGGGTGCGAGCCGCGACCGGGATGACGTAGCGCGCCATCTCCTGCGCCTTCTTCTCCGCCTCCGAGCGAATCTGGGCGTCGGACTGCCCCTTGATGCGACCGATGGCCGTCATCACCTTGATGTTGGCCGCCACCAGCCGCTCGCGCAGATCATGGTACGCATCCCACGCATCGCGGGCCGCGCCAACGTACAGGGCCCGCGCCGCCTCGTCCGCCGACACGGACGCCGGCATGTACACGGCGGCCTCGCCCATCTCCACGTAGCGCTGACTCTGCTGCTCTGAATTGTAGAACGTGTGGTTGTGAAGGAACGACTCCACCACGTTGCGGCTGACATCCTCAAACGCGAAAATGAACGTCGGATGCTGAAACGGCGTGTGGTGGCCGGCCTCATAGATCGACTGGGCAATGCGATCGCCGCCCGCCGCCCGCTTGCGCGCCAACTCTGCAAACTGCTCCAGCGCCTCCCGCGTCGCCGGGTCACCCGTGGCCGCCTGCAACCGCCGCACCGCCGCCAGGCGCTGCTCATGCGGCGTGGTCAGGTGACCAATCAGGGCCAACTCGTCAGCATGGTCCGGCAGCGCCTGCTGCAGGCTCAGGCGCGTGGCCTCGCCCTTGGGGCCCAAGCGGCCCACGAAAACGAAGTCACTCGCGTAGCACGTGCGCGCCGAGGCCACCGCCGTGTTGAACGGCTCGGCCGTATGCGCCACCAGGCGAACACCCGGTCGAATCTCAACAACCGGACGCTGCCCTTCCGCATCCTGCATCCAAACGGGCCACGCCCGACACGGGCTTAAGGGGATGGGATGCGGCCCCGCCGCGGCCGGTTTCGCGGTCGTTTTGACCCCCAATGTTATAAAACGGGCCTGCGTGGAACGACCAATGAGTGACCTCGACGAAGATCCCAAGGCGGACCTGAAAGAGAGTTCCGAAGAAGAGGAAGACGCCGAGGAAGAGGAAGAAGAGCCCTCGGTGCCCGACTTTGAAGAGGAAGACGTTCGCCGCTACAAGATGCCGGACAAGATCAAGGGCGAGATGTTCGCCATCGCTGACACCCTGATGGGCGCCAGCAAGATCACGGTCATGTGCGAGGACGGCAAGAGCCGAATGGGCCGCATTCGCGGCAAGATGAAGCGCCGCATGTGGATCAAGCCCGGCGACCTGCTCATCGTCAAGCCCTGGGAATTCCAGGACGAGAAGGCGGACGTGATGTACCGCTACCACCGCACCCAGGCGCAGAACATGCACCGGCGCCGCCTCATCCCCGAACTCCTCGACGTATTCTGAGTACAACTCCATGGCGGAAACCACCAACCCCGCCGATCCCCTCCTGGATGTCGAAGACCTGGACGATTACGACGTAACCGATCCGGACGACGTCGACGTCTACGCCTCCAACGACGAGTGGGCCTTCCGGCGAGCCGACCAGCTCCGGAATCGCCTGGCAGGAAGAATCGGCGTCGACCGACGAACCGAGGGCGAGGTCTTTGACGCGCCCACCCTGATGGCCTTGCACAAGATGCTCAGCGGCGGCGTGCTCAAGAGCCTTGATTGGCCCCTCTCAACGGGCAAGGAGGCCAACGTTT
The DNA here is from genome assembly GCA_041622435.1 of Thermoplasmatota archaeon. GTDB lineage: Archaea > Thermoplasmatota > E2 > JACPAO01 > JAHFTW01 > JBFJVP01. Next base: position 8,821 of record JBFJYU010000014.1, read on the forward strand.
TCCGGGGCACGACGCCCACCGGCGGCCTCGTCGCGGTGAAGATCTACCGGATCAACACGGCGACGTTCAAGCACGTGCTGAAGTACATCCAGGGCGACGATCGCTTCGAGGGCGTCAGCGGCGACAAGCGGTCCCTCGTCTACGCGTGGGCCCAGAAGGAGTTCCGCAACCTCAGCCGCTTGTACGCCGCCGGCGTCAGTGTGCCCGAGCCCATCCACGTGCTGAAGAACGTGCTCGTCACCGAGTTCATCGGCATCGAGGAGGGCGCCTGGCCGCAACTGCGCGACATCGGCCGCTTGGAAGGGCTCGCCGAGCCCTTCTGGGATGCCCTGGCAAAGGATTACGCCACGAGCTACAACGACGCCGGGCTCGTCCACGCCGACTTCTCCGAATACAACGTCCTGGTGGAATACCCCGACGACCCCGACCGGGCCCGGCCCCGGGTCATCGACGTCGGCCAGGCCGTTCTCAAGAATCACCCCATGGCACAGGAATTCCTGGATCGTGACGCGCGCAATTTGGTCCGGTTCTTCCGGCGCCACCGGCTGCGCGTGACCGAACAGGACCTGATGTCCCGTCTTCGCTTTGAGGAGGACAATTGACATGAACCACATCTCCAAACCGACGCACGGTTTCCGGACGCTCCTGGCGGCGGTGGCTTCGTGATCTACGTCCGAATCCCCCGCGACCGCATCGGTGTTCTCATCGGCCACAAGGGCGAGACCCGGAAGATGCTGGAGGAGCGCAGCGGCCTCAGCATCGAGGTCGACACCGACGACAACGAAGTGATGATCCACGACGAAGTCGAGGGCGTCGACCCGCTCATGGTCTTGAAAATGCGCGACATCATCAAGGCCATCGGGCGCGGTTTCAGCCCCCAGCGTGCCATGCGCCTGTTCAGCGACGAGGCCTACTTCGAATTGCTGGATATTCACGACTACGTCGGGAAACACAAGAACCACATCCGGCGCGTTACCGCCCGCCTCATCGGCAGCGAAGGCAAAACGCGCAAGCTCATCGAAGAGCACACCGGATGCGAACTGACCGTGTACGGGCACACCGTTGGCCTCATCGGCGATCTGGAAAACCTCGGCCACGCCAAGCAGGCCTGTGACATGCTCCTGAACGGGGCGGAACATGCCTCCGTCTACCGATTCCTTGAAGCCCAGAGGCGGGCGGCGAGGAAGAGTCGGCAAGAGCTTTGGTAGGCTTTGCGCCTTCCGAGCGAACCGTGCGAAGCAGGGAGTGGGCCGCCACGGCCCACGCGCGCCCGAATGAGCATGACCACGATCCCGACTATCAACACACGCCGCCTCATCCTGCGCCATCTGACGCCGCAAGACGCCGAGGACATCTTCGCTCTGTTTGGCCGCGACGATGTAACGCGAATGTACGACTTGGCCACCTTCGAATCCATCGATCGGGCCGAGGCCTGGATTGCCTCCATGGCCGATCGCTTCGACGGCGGCCAGGGGGTTCGCTGGGCCATTACGCGGCGAGGCGATTCACGCGTCGTGGGAACTTGTGGCGTGGTCTGGCGGGCCCACAACCACTCCGCCGTGCTTGGCTACGACATCCATCCCGACCATTGGGGCCAGGGAATTGCAACGGAAGCGGCACGCGCCTCCGTTGAGGCCGCCTTCAACGGCGTGGCGCCTTTCGAGTTGAATCGTGTGGAGGCGTTCACGTACCCGGCAAACGAGGCGTCGAGCGCAGTGCTGAAGAAACTCGGTTTTCGGGAGGAGGGGCTGCTTCGCCAGTGGGGCTACTGGAAGGACGCCTACCATGATCTGGTATGCCATTCGCTGTTGCGAGAGGAATGGCGACGCAATCAATCAGGGATGACCTCAGGCCGGGACGCCGGCCGTGTCTAGGGCCGCCGTTGCCGTCAGGTCACGTAGCCGCCGATCGACCAGTTGCATCAGGGCCCCCTTCATCGCTTCGGCGTCGGCCTGCTCCCAAACGTGGTCGTCTGTCTCGTCGGAGGCGGGATTCAACAAATCCCCCATGATTTCGTTGTCGTCCTCTTCGAAGTACGTCAACGTGAGCCGGGTGGGTTTGAGCCAGTGGGGCACCATGGCGGGCAGCGTGTACTGGGTTCCCTCGCCGTGCTGGTGGGTGTGTTTGGCGAGTTTGTAGGCAGCCCCGCCGTAGAACCGGTCGCCGTCCGGGTGTTCCTCGGGCCGGTAGGTGTAGTGTTCGGCGTGGCCGACGAGGATGGTGCCGCGGATTTCGCCGCCGTGGAAGTGGATGGTCCCGCGGTAGGCGTCGCTGTAGGAGCAGAAGCCGGGGTGGAAGACGTGGAACGTGCGGCAGGCGTTGCCTTTGCGGGGCAGGCTCCAGCTGAGCATGTCGCCGTATTCGTCCATGGACGCCATGCCCTCGGCGGCGAGGACGGCCTTGAATTCCTGCAGGAGCTGGACGAGGCGCGCTGGCGCCACGGGCTGCTCGGTGACGGGATGGAATTCAAGCGGGGGGTGGTCCACGGTGAGCGTTGACGCTAGGGTCGGCCCTGAAGAGGTTTTTGGCGGGCGGCGTCGGGGCACCCGGACGCAGGCGGCCGCGGCGGGCACCCCAGGCCCATCCACCCACCCCGCCCCTTCGGCGCCGAGGCCTGCCCCTAATGCGGCCCGGAGCACCAGGAGTGCCCATGGCCGGGGTGATCAAGGGCGCCCAGGTGGGGTTGGGGGTAGCCATTACGCTGCTCGCCTGCTCCGTGACCGCGTTCCTGATCGTGATCTTCGCTCCGGGCTTGATGGGCGCCGGGGCGGACGGCCCAGCCCCTGCCGCGTGGTTGGCCGTGGAGCCGGTTGGCAGTGGCGATGTGGAACTCGACCTGGAGCTGGATCCAGAGGAGGTGGAGGCTTGGGCGCCGGAGTTAGCAGACGCGTTGCGCTCGGCCGCCGACGGCGAAGAGACTGCCATCACGGGCACGGACGCCATCGACGAGGCACTGGCGTACCTGCGCCGCGCCGACGGCAGCCACGACACCCGGTTCACGGTGGCCTTTGAGGGCCGAACCTACGTGGTGAGCCTGCGCACGGGGTAATCGCCTATTCGACGACCGGCAAGCTCACCACGATGTCCTCGAGAACGAAGGCGCCGGGGCTGCGGCTGGCGTGGTGGGCAAACTGGTCGACGAACGGGGCGACGGTCAGGAAGAGCGTTTGGCCCGCCGGAATGTCCAGGGCGACGCCGGCCAGTTCCGTTTGCATGGACTCGCCGACGACGGGAAGCAGGCGCTGCACTGGCATCCAGTTGTTGGCGATGACGCGGGCGTCCGCCGGGGTCGCGCCAACGGAGATTCCAAGGAACGCGCGGGCATCGACGCCGGCCGTGGTGATCGTGGCGGAAAGCTCGGGCACGCCGGCGAGCGTCAGCGGACCGCTGGCCAGCGGCAGGTGCACGGGGGCGCCGGCCATCGAGGCCGAGGCCGCGAGGGCTAGCGGCGGAGCGACGGGGGTGTTGGCGGCGAGGCCGTCGACATCCAGGCAGCGCGCGCCGTCCACGGTGGCCACGTGGTAGCCGGCCGCCGGCAGGTCCGCAGACTGGCCGAGCAGGTGGCTGCGGTACCAGGCACGCTGGAGTTCGCCCCAGCCGCCGTGGCGGGCGCTGCACGGGTCGCTCTCGCCCGCCAGACTGTCGCCGATTCCCAGGGGAGCGACACCCGGCAGCGCGTGGCCGCCGTTGTAGGCGATGAACACGCTTTGCGCGCGCGCCGCATCGCTCAGGGTCTCCTCAAAGTTGTGCCACGCCTGGTTCATGTTGAACAGGTTGTCCGTGGTGCCCTGCCGGATCAGGACCGGGATGTCCAAGGCGTACCCGTCCTCCACAAAGGCGACGGGGGCGTGCTCATGGAACTCGGTGACCAAGTCGAACGTGCCGGGCACCGTTCCGTCGGGAAGCTGGCCGGTCGCCACCACGTAGGCGTAGGACTCGTGGATGTAGTTCTCAACGCTCGCGAAGCCGGTGGCATACAGAGCATCCACCCAGACACTGCGGACGACGCGACCCGGAGCCAGGCTCTCCACCAGGTCAAACCAGGCGATCTCCGGCGCCAGCGCGTTGAAGCGGGTACTGCCCGACTCGCGGATTTCCGTCAGCGCCGTCATGAGCTGGTACGCCCCGCCGTAACTGGCACCGATGCCGCCCAACACAGGGTCGTTCGGGCCGTCGAGGGCCACCCAGTCCAGGCTCGCCACGTAATCGATGATCGCCTTGATGTCCTGCGCCTCGATCTCCGGGTCTTGCACCGTCGCCTTGCCGCCACTTGCGCCAAAGCCGCGCTGGCTGATCGTCACAATGCCGATGCCGTCGTCCAGCCACTCGACGAAGTCGCTGCCGCTCTTGCTGCCGCCCCAGCCGTGGCTTTGCAGCACGACTGGCGCCGGGGCCGCCGCGCTGGCAGCGCCGGGCACATGGACGGTGATGTCAATGAGCGTACCATCGAAGCTCGCAACCTGCCACTCGTAGCTCGAGTGCGGCGCGTCGGAGGTCGCGTCCACGACACCCAAACTGCCCAGCGGTAATAGAATTACAATCAGACCTACAACTGTTGTACGGGATGAAAACAGGTGAACCACCACAAGCCCATCAACGAACATGCAAGGGGCTTAATCGTTATCGAACCCCGGGCCACGCGGCCGCCGCCCGGCCCGGAGGGCCCCTGGGGCGGCATCTGGGCCTGGGCCCGCCGCTTGCCCACGGCTTGCCCCCCGCCGCGCGGGCTTTATGAGGGGCCCGCGTCGCCCGCCCCGTGAGCGACCCCCAGCCGGCCGCCGAATCCGCCACCGAAGCCGCCGAGTCGGCAGCCGATGCCGACCCGGTCACCAGCGCCGATTACGTCGCCACCGGCATCCTCGGCGTGCTGTTCATCATCACGTTCGGCCTGGCAACGCTGTTTGCGCGGCCGTTCCAGGCAGCCGGCTTGCAGGCTTTCGAAGACCCCGAGGACACGGCCAATTCCCTGTGGTACATCGTCCTCATCATCGTCTTCACGGCCGGCATCCTGTACGCTCAGAAGAAGGGCTGGACCAAAGTCATCCAGGGCGTCATCCTGTTCGCCGTCGGCAGCACCGTCGCCTACGTCATCGCACCCCTGCTGATGGACTTCGGAATGGCCGCCACCCCCTCCTGGCTAACCGGCGCCGCCGTCGCCGTGGCAGCCACCGTGGCCCTGTACGTCCACCCCGAATGGTACGTCGTTGACATCGTCGGCATCCTCGTCGCCGCCGGCGCCGCAGCCATCTTTGGCATCAGCCTCGGCATCATCCCGGTCATCGTGCTCCTGGTCCTGCTAGCCGTGTACGACGCCGTCGCGGTGTACAAGACCCGCCACATGCTCGCCCTCGCCGACTCCGTCATGGAGTTGCGACTGCCGGTGCTCCTCGTCATCCCCAAGGTATCCCGCTACTCCTTCCGCAAGGAAGTGACCCAGTTCAAGGAGGCCAGCAGCGAAAACAAGGGCGAACGCTCCGCCCTCTTCATGGGCCTCGGCGACCTCGTGATGCCGACGATCCTCGTCGTCAGCGCCATCCACTTCGCCGGCGACGGCTGGGGCATCGCCCCCTCGCTGGGCGCCGCCATCGGCACCTTGCTCGGATTCGCGGCCCTGATGACCTTCGTCTTGCGGGGCAACCCTCAGGCCGGCCTGCCGCTTCTCAACGGCGGCGCGATCGCCGGATTCCTCGTCGGAGTCGTCACCGCCACGGGCAGCATCGTCTTCTGGTAGGGGCAGCGAAACCGGCGGACAGGAAAGGAAAGGGTATAACAGCAAGCCCCATCGGGGGATCGGGATGCATATGGACGTCGAGGTCACCTCTTTCATCAACCTCCCGGTTTACACGCACCGCGGCGAATACGTGGGAGTGGTCCAGAACGTGATGCTGGATCTGCCCAACCGCCGCATCGGGTCGCTGCTGCTCACGCGCACCAGTCCGAAGCTCATCGAGGGCGGGCGCAACGTGGCCGTACCGTACCGCTGGGTCGCCGCGCGCGGCGACATCCTGCTGCTGAGCTACTTCCCCGAGAAGGTCGCCGCCTCCGCCGAGGCCGGCGCCGAGCGGCTGGAAGAAGAACTAGCCGCCTAGACACGCCGGCCGAACCGGGCCAGCCCCGGCCCGATCCGATTCGCTCCACCTGAACCCCTTCGATCCCCGTGCACCTGTTCGATCCCCGCGGCGTCGAGTTTTTCTAGGAGACCCTTGTCGCCGCGCCTGTGTCCACCAAGGACCTCATCGCGCGCCGCCTTGCCGGCATCGAGATGAGTGGCATCCGCAAGATGTTCGAACTGGCCGGAACGGACTCGGTCAACATGGGTTTGGGCGAGCCCGATTTCGAGCCGCCAGAGCACGTGCAGCAGGCCCTCTGCGACGCCGTGCGCGCCGGAGCCAACCATTACGGCCCAAGCCTTGGCCTGCCCGAACTGCGCGGCGCCCTCGCCACGCGGATCAAGGAGTACCGCGGCGAGGACGTGTCCAAGGACAACATCATCGTCACCGCGGGCGCCACCCAGGGCCTCATGGCGATCAACCAGACGTTCATCGACCACGGCGACGAAGTGCTCGTGCCCGACCCGGGCTTCGTCCTGTACGAGAGCCAGGCGCGCATCTGCGGCGGCTTCCCGATTCATTACAGCCTGACGCACGAGAACGCGTATCGGCCCGACCTTGAGGAGATCAAGGAGAAGATCACGCCGCGCACGAAGCTCATCATTGTCAACACGCCGAGCAACCCCACCGGCATCTGCCTGGAGCGCGACGACGTGCGCGGCTTGGCCGAGATCGCCAGCGACGCGGACATCATGGTCGTGGCCGACGAGGTCTACGACAACATGAGCTACGACCAGCCGCACCATTCCTTCCTCACCCACCACGACAACGTGATCTGGGTCAACTCGTTCAGTAAGACCTTCGCCATGACCGGCTGGCGCCTGGGCTGCATCGCGGCCAGCGAAGAGTACGTGAAGGCCATCGAGACGATGCACTACTACACCGTCGCGTGCCCGCCGACGCCCATCCAGAAGGCCGCCGTGACGGCCCTTGAGGGCCCGCAGGACGAGGCGGAGGCCATGGTGGCGGAGTTCAAGAAGCGCCGCGACCACATCACCAAGCGCATCGCCGAGATCCGCGGCTTGGACATGCAGAAGCCCGGCGGCGCGTTCTACGCGTTCCCGCGCTACGATTTCGATGTCCCCAGCCAAAAGCTGGCCCTCGACTTGGCCGCCAAGGGGCTGATCTGCAGCCCCGGCAGCGCTTTCGGTCCGCTGGGCGAGCACCACCTGCGCTTCAGTTACGCGTGCGGCATTGAGGACATCGACCGCGGCATGGAAATCCTGGCCAAGCACCTGGACACGCTGCCGCTGGCCAATTGAGCAGTTAGTCCTCGCCCGCCTCGTCGAGCTCGATCGCCTGGGCTACCCAGTCGCGCACGGCGTCCTCTGGAAAAGGCCGGGCGAGCTTGACGACGGCCTTGCGGATCGGTGACTTCCCAGTGCCCGCCAGCAGACCGAAGCGGTCCTGCACCTCGACGCCGCGGGCGATGCCGACGGTGACGTGGGCCTTGGCGGCGCTGGCGTAGGCGAGCGGCCCTTTGCGGAACCAGAACGGAATGCCCCACGCAAGGCACTCGACGACGTCGGGGTCCTCGTACACGATCGCGCGCACCCGTTCAACGATCTCGCGCTGGGCCGGGTCGAGGCCGTCGATGTACGCCGCGACACCGGGGTGATCGCGCTGCTTCGGCTGGTCGTGCCACGCCACGGGGCGCCATGGTCGGCGCGGACTTCAGGCTGGCCCCAGTTGGACGGGCAGGGGCTGGCCGGGAGCAGGTCGGGGCCGGCGGGTTGCCCCGCCGGCCCTGCGGCCGACCCTCAAACGTCGAATTCGCGCTTGTGCATCCACCAGGAGGCGCCGGCGACGCACGCGACGGCACCCACGAGGACGGCCCAGAAGGCCCGCACTGCGGCCTCGCCTTCGGGCAGGTACTGTGCCGAGCCGGGCTCCCAGCCGTTGAAGGCCTTGGTGACCCAATGGTTCAGGCTGAGATTGAGCACCCAGTCCTGTAGCAGCGGACGGCCGTTGACGAGCACGCCGCGCCCCAGCAGGATGATGGCTTCAAAGCCGAGGACGTAGAGCAACCCGAAGAGGTACGGCTTGCGCACCGTGACGCCGATCAGGACGAACAGGGACGTGTACACGAGCAGGGCCATTGCGCTGAAGGCCAGCGGCCAGTACAGGTAGCCCGGCGCCGACTGGGGCAGGCCCAGCAGTAACAGGAACGTCGCGAGGACTCCCACCAGCAAGGCCACGCCGGCCACGACGAAGCTCACCACCAGGCGGGCCACGGGCAGGGTCCAGCGGGGCGTCGGGCGCGTCAGCACGTAAGCCAGGTTGCCGCGCTCCTTCTCATCCTCCAGCACACCCGCCGCGTAGAACAGGGCGACCAAGGGAATGAGCAGCTTCAGGTGAAGCAACTCCAGGACCGTGCGGTAGAATTCCTTGGCAGTCGCCTTGGGCTCCGGCTCCTCGTAGATGAACTGCCGGTCGATGAAGGTCTCCTGCACCACGGCGTTGTTGCTGGTGTCATCGTCGCGAATGGAACCGCTGGCATCCAGCGACGCCACGAGCGCGTACTGGCCGAGTTGGCGCGGCGTCCAATTGAACGTGACGTTGCGCGTCTCACCTGGCGCCAAGTCCACCAGTTCGGACAGGTTGGGCGACGGCGTCGGCGAGTAACCCGCCAGAGTGGCGCGGTGAACCTGGAGCCGCACGGAGCCGTTGGTGATGGGCTCGGGGCCGTTGTTGGTAACCTGAACCGAGATCGTCGCGTCGTCATCGGCGAAGATGTCAGCCGGCTCCCAGGAGACCGACGCCACGCTTACGTCGCCAGCGGGCAGGTTGGGGTCGCCTTCGCTGCCTGCCAGCGGATCGAAGTCCACCTGCACCGACGGGAAGCCGACCTGCACTTGCACGAACCGGTCGTTGTCGTTCTCCTCGATCTCCGGAATCTCGTCGTCGCTGTCCACCAACGCCCGGAAAATGAACGTCCCCGACTGCGCGGTCCAGTTCATCTTCACCTGGGTGGTCTCACCGGGCGCCAAGCCCTCGATGCGGAACGACTCACTGGAGCGCTCCCTGAATACGGGTTCGCCGTCGAAGCCCTCCTCGAAGAAACCTACCTGGAGCGTGACGTTGAACGGCCCGGACGGCTTGTCGAAGCGATTCTCGATCAACGCCGTGATGTTGGTCAATTCGCCTTCGACGAGGGCGTTGGGTTCGTACTCGATGGAGCCGGGAGCCACATCGTTCTGGTGCGTGAACACCCAGGCCCCGGTGAGGGCGGGGGGAATCAGCGCCGCGGCGAGCACGATCCAGACGCCGCGCGCCCGCATCGCCTGCCGAAGGTTGTCCATGATCAGTAGCTTGATGGCACTCATTGGGCACCTCCAACGAGGAAGCGGAACACCGCTTCCACCGTGTCGTCGGGGCTTGTGACACTGGTGAACGGCGCGTCGCCGTCGACCAGCAGGTCCTGAAGTTGCTCGTAGAAGTCGCCGGCGTTGCTCGTGGTCACGAGGACCGCGCCGTCGGCCGCCTCAACCCCGAGAACGGAGTCCCACTGCCACAGCCGGGCCCCCAGTTCCCTCGGCGAGGGCGTTGCAATGCGAACGGTGCGGGGGTAACGCTCCAGCAGGTCGCGGATCTCGTGCACGGCGCCGTGGGCCATGACGCGCCCGTGGTTGACGAGCAGGATGCGGTCCGTCAGCGCCTCGATGTCCGAGAGCACATGGGTTGACAACAGGATGCTGTGGCCAGACTCAGCCAGGTCGCGCAGCAGGTGCAGGAGGTCGCGGCGCGACAGCGGGTCGGTGCCCAGCAGGGGCTCGTCCAGGACGAGAAGTTGCGGCTCGTGGACCAGCGCCAGGGCGAACTTCAGCCGCTGCTGCATGCCGTGGCTGTACGAGGCGACCTTCTTGCCGGCGGCGTGGGTGAGGCCCACGCGGGCCAGCGCGGCGGCGGCCTTGTCGTCGGCCTCGGCCGGCGGGATGCCAGAGAGCAGGGCGGCGCGACGAACGCACGCGGCGCCGGTGTGGTCGCGCCAGGGCGCCGGGCCCTCGGGCAGGTAGCCAATGCGCGCCAGCAAGCCGGGGTTGTCCCACGGGTCCTCGCCGAGCACGCGAACCGACCCCTGACTGGGGCGCAGGAGGCCCATCGCCATGCGAATCAGGGTGGACTTGCCGGCGCCGTTGGGGCCAAGCAAGCCGGTGATGCCGGGCCGGATGGCGGCCGTGACGTCGTTGACGCCGATCACATCGCCGTACCAGCGGCTCAGATGGCTGAAGCGCAAGACGACGTCCTTGTCGCTGGGCAGATCATCTTCAGTGACCGCCGCGACGTCGGCGCCGTCCACGTTCAAAACATCAACCGGAGTCTCCTCCGGGTGCAAGGGGGCTTCCATCTCAGGCAACCTCCTCACCTCGCACGCGCGGCCGACGCCAGGCCACCAAACCCCAGCCGATCAGCGTGAGAACGCCCCATTGGACGGCGCCCCACCAGCCCGGCACGACCGTTTCGAGGGATCCCTCGAACAACCAGGGCGTCATGGCGTCGAAGCCCGAGAAGGGGCTCAGGATCGCGAGGTTTTCGTTGCCAGTGAGGCCCGATAATAGTTGGCTCACGACGATGTGCATGCCGACGAAGCCGCCAAAGAGCAGCAGGATCGCGGCGCGCGACGAGCGGCCCACACAGGACAGCCCGAGCGCGAGGCCCGCCACCATGGCACCCCAGGCGATGCTGTAGGCCGCGCCGTAGAGGACGGCCGTTGCGTGCCAGTTGTCGGGGTGGGTGTCGTAGAAGAGCAGCGTCGCCAGGTAGTACAGGATCGCGGGGCCGAGCAGCGTGATCGTGGTCAGGCCCAGCACGGCGGCGGCCTTGCCGAGCAGGTAGCCGCGGCTGGTGAGGTTGCGCGTCAGGTAGAGCTCCAGCGCCCCCCGGCGGGAATCCTCCAGCAGGGTTGGGGCGCCGATGGCTGCCGCAACGGCCAGCGCGAACCAGCGTAGCTGCTGAAGCATGTCCACGAACCACGCCGCGTCGTGCGTCTCGACGACGCTTTGGCGCATCTGGGCCACCTCGATGATGGAGGCGGCACCCCAGCCGAAGCCGAGAAGGATCGCCATGAGGCTCCAGCGGCCTTGCAGGGCGCGCCGCACTTCTTCCGAGGCGACGACGGCCCAGCGCTCGCCGGGGGCCAGGCGGCCCCTCCAGCGGGGGTAGGGCGTGACACCCTCAGGCAACGACATCACCTCCGCGAACGGCTTGCTCGAACGCTTCGTCGAGGCCGAGGCGCACCGGGGCCAGGTGGCGCACAACGAGTCCGGAGTCGCGCACGATGCGCAGGACCTCGCGGGCGTCGTCCAGGTTGACCCGGATGTGGGGGGCGGCGGATTGCCAGGAGACCGCCGACTGGTCCAGCCGCTCGACGAAGCGGGCGGGGTCGCCGTTGACGCGCACCAGGAAACCGCGCGATTCGGCGCTGCGCAGCTCGTCGAGCGATCCGTGGGCGGCGACGTGGCCGTTGGCAAGGACGACGGCGTGGCTCGCCAGGCGCTCAACGTCAGCCAACAGGTGCGTCGAGACCAGCACGCGCAGGCCGTGTTCGCGGGCCAGTTCGCCGATCAGGGCAAGCAGGTCATCGCGCGCCTGCGGGTCCACGCCCTCCGTGGGCTCGTCAAGGATCAGGAGTTCGGGATCGTGCACGAGCGCCTGGGCGAGCTTGAGTCGCTGGCGCATGCCGGTCGAGTAGGTGTCGGCGATGCGGTAGCGGGCCTCGCCCAGATCGACGTAGTCGAGCACCTGGTGGGCGCGTTGCAGGGCGTCGGAGCGGCCCATGCCGACGAGACGGCCGGCGTAGGCAACCGACGCGACGCCGGTCAGGTCGGGGAACTTGGCGTCGCCTTCGGGGACGTACCCGATTCGTTGGCGAACGGCGCGCGAGCCGGCTTCGACGGGCTGGCCGAGAACCGAGACCGTGCCAGTGGTGGGGCGAAGCAGCCCCATGAGCAACCGGATCATGGTCGTCTTGCCGGCGCCGTTGGGGCCCAAAAGGCCGACGACTTCGCCGTCGATGGCGAGATCGAGTGGTCCAAGGGCCTGGACGTCGCCGTAGGTTTTGCTGGCGCCTTCGAACTGGGCGAGCGGGACCGGGCCGGACGGCACGGAGTCGTCCTCCGGCACGGCGGCTACCGTTTCATCAACTGCCTCGTGCTCTGTCACGCTTGATCCTCCAGGAAGCGGGCGCTCCGATTAGGACCCGTTAGAAGACCGTTTCGACGGCTCGGCTGAATCGTGGCGCCAGCGCTTTTGATCGTAGCGGTAGCCGGCCGGCGCGCGACGCCGAAGGCTCCTTCCGACCGACCTGCCTCGCGCCGCCGTCCATGAGCAGCCTCGCCATCCGAAACGCGACGATCGTGACGCAGGACGACAAGCGCCGTGTCGTGCAGGGAGACCTGTACGTCGAGGACGACCGCGTCGTCCAGGTGGGCGGCAAGGCGCCCGAGGCGGACCGCACGCTGGATGGCACGGGCCAAGTGGTGCTGCCGGGCCTGATCAACCTGCACACGCACCTGGCGATGGGGTTGTTCCGGGGCTACGGCGACGACATGTTGCTGGAGCCGTGGCTGAACGATCGCATCTGGCCGGCGGAGGCCAAACTCACGCCGGAGACCATGCGCGCGGGGGCGGATCTGGGTTGTCTGGAGATGATCGTGGGGGGCGTCACGAGTTTCCTTGACATGTACTTCATGGAAGCCGACGCCATCGCGCCGGCTGTCCGGGCGGCCGGCGTTAGGGGCTGGTGCGGCGAGGGCATGGTGGACATCGGTCAGACCGAGCCAGGCGAGCCAAACAAGAAACTGAAGGAAATCGAGGCGTTCACGAAGGCGACGCTCGGCGACCCGCTCATCCAGGGCTGCCCGGCGCCGCACGCGACGTACACGTGCAACCCGGAGACGTACGAGGAGTCGGCCCGCATCGCACGGGAATACAACGTGCCCATGCACACCCACTGCTCGGAGACCCGAACCGAGGTGTACGGTGTCGAAAAGGACCGGGGCGCCCGACCGGTGGCCAAGCTCGCCGAGTATGGCGCGCTCGACGACCACGCTGTGTTGGCCCACTGCGGCTGGATCACCAAGGGCGAGGTGCGCGACATGGCTGCGGCCGGCGCGGCCGTGGCCCACTGCCCCGTCAGCAACCTGAAGCTGGCCACCGGCGGCGTCTGCCCCGTGCCCGAACTACAGGAAGCCGGCGTGGTCGTCGGCCTGGGAACCGACGGCGCCGCCAGCAACAACTCCACCGACCTGTTTGAGTCCATGAAGTTCGCGGCCCTGGTCCAGAAGCAGCACCGCTGGGATGCCACCGTCCTGCCCGCCCAGCGGGTCCTGGACATGGCGACCCGCGACGCCGCCGCAGCCCTCAACCGCCC
>JBFJYU010000015.1:0-21708 GCA_041622435.1 Thermoplasmatota archaeon
CCACTTCTTCAACCCCCCCACCCAGCTCCCCCTCATCGAGATCATCCCCGGCGTCCAGACGCGCAGCGACGTCACCGAGGACCTGGTCAACTTCTTCGCGCCCATGCGCAACTTCCGCTTCCCGATGGTGCCCATCCAGGTCAAGGAGGGCCCCGGATTCCTGGTCAACCGCATCCTGATCCCGATGCTGAACGAAACGCTGGCCTGCTACGAGGAAGGGGTCGCCAGCGCAAAGGACATCGACCTGGCCATGCAGGCCGGTGCCGGCATGCCCATGGGGCCCCTGGCCCTCATGGACCTGATCGGAATCGATACCCTGCACGATGTGGCGGGGTCCATCATGGAGAACTACGGTTCCTACGCGGCCGACCCGAACAAGGCCAAGCGCGTCCTGCGCCGCCTCGTGCTCGCCGGCCGCCTGGGCCAGAAGAGTGGCCGTGGCTTCCACGACTACAAGTCCGGCTACTGAACACAACCTCACAAGGAGACATCAACATGGGAGAACTCGTCAAGGTCAAGATCGACAACAAGACCGCCATCGTCACACTGGATCACCCCCCGGTGAACGCGCTATCGCCCAGTGTACTGAAGGAACTCAAGCAGACGTTTGAGGAACTCGACAAGAACGCCGATGTCCGGGCAGTCGTGCTGACGGGCGCGGGCAACCACGCCTTCTGCGCGGGTGCCGACCTGAAGGAATTCACGGGCCTGACGCCCGATGACGCCAAGGACATGGTCAGCGCCGGACATGAGGCGTTCAACGCCGTCGAGGACTGCTCCAAGCCCGTCATTGCGGCCATTAACAACTTGGCCCTCGGTGGCGGCTGCGAGCTGTCCATGGCCTGCGACATGCGCATCAGCAGCGACCGCGCCCGCTTCGGCCAGCCCGAAGTCTGGATCGGCCTGCTGCCCGCCTGGGGCGGCTCCACCCGCCTGCCCCACCTCGTCGGCCCCGCCAAGGCGAAGGAACTGATCTTCACCGGCCAGATGATCAACGCCCAGGAGGCGCAGCGCATCGGCCTGGTCAACAAGATCGTGCCCGACGGCGAAGAGGTCCGCGCGGCCATCGACATCGCCCGGATGATCATCCACAAGGCGGCGCCCCTGGCTGTTGCCGAGTCGAAGAAGGCCATCGACTTCAGCGTCCGCGCCGGCAGCCGCGCCGAGTCGCTCCAGAACGAACTGGACGCCGCCGGCCGCTTGGCCGCCAGCGAGGACCTCGTTGAGGGCATCACCGCCTTCATCGAGAAGCGCACCGCCGACTTCAAGGGCAAATAAGCCACAAGCGGGCTTCCGCAGCCGCGGCCGGCTGATGCCCAACCGGCTGCGGGAGCCTTGCCTCTGGCCAGCGCCACCAGGCGCCATCCGTTTCTCCTCTACTCCCCCTGTGACCTTCTCCTACCACCTGCCCCCGGGCAACCAGGATCGGAGTCCATGAGCATCGAATTCAGCTTCACGCCAGAACAGCGGCTTCTCAAGCGCAGCATCCGGCAATTCATGCGCAACGAGATCGAACCCAACCTCCCCGTGGACGATTGGACAGGGCATGGCGGCCACAGCCCCATGGATCTGATCAAGCGTATGCAGGAGCAGGGCTACTTCGGCATGAGCATTCCACGCGAGCTCGGCGGCGCCGGCATGGGCGAGGTCGGCTACTGCATTGCCATGGAGGAGGTGTCGGCGGTGGATGCCTCGATCGTTACCGTTCTCGGCGCCCACACCGGCATTGGCCTGATGCCGATGTACCTGTTTGGAACCGAAGAGCAGCGGGAGCGGTATGTACGCCCCTGCGCCGAGGGCAAGGCCATCTCGGCGTTTGCGCTGACCGAGCCGACCGCCGGCAGTGATGCGGCGAGCATCAAGACGAAGGCCGTACGTGACGGCAACGATTACCTGTTGTCCGGCACCAAGATCTGGTGCAGCAACGGCAATTTCGCCGAGTACCTGACCGTGTTCGCCGTCACGGATGAAACCCTGGGGGCCCACGGCGGCGTCACCTGTTTCATCGTGGAGCGCGAAGAGGCCCTGGGCCAAGGCATGGAAATCGGCACCATCGAGGACAAGCTGGGTATCCGGCACTCAAACACGGCCGAACTCATCTTCGACAACCTTCGCGTGCCCCGGGAGAACATCCTGGGTAACGTCGGCGAGGGCTTCATCGTGGCCTTGACGGCCTTGGATGGCGGCCGGGTGGGTCTCGGCGCCGGCTCGTTGGGCGGCGCCAAGCGCGTGCTGGCGGACTGCCTGGAGCGCGCCAAGGCCCGCGAGCGCTTCGGCCGCCCGATCGCCGACAACCAGTCGATTCAATGGATGCTCGCCGACATGGCGACGGACATCCACATGCAGGAGCACGCCGTGTACCATGCGGCCACACTCACCAACGATTACTACGAGCGCATCGCCGCCGGCGAGCCCGTGCCGCGCAGCCTGCGGGAGAAGGTAAGCCGTGCGGCGGCCGCCACGAAGATCTTCGGCAGCGAGATGATGGGGCGCCACCTGGACATGGCGATCCAGATCTTCGGCGCTGACGGCCTGAAGTACCGCACCGGCTTGGAGCGGGGCTTCCGCGACCAGCTCATCACCGAGATCTACGAAGGCACCAACGAAATCCAGCGCATGATCATCGCGCGTGAGCTGATGCAACAGGGGGTACCAGAATGATGAGCGCAGCGAATCTTTCTGGTACCGCGACGCCGAAGGCGGCGCGAACGACGAGCGCGGCACAGCCGCGCTTGTCGAGTGTCAGAATGATGAGCGCAGCGAATCTTTCTGGTACAACCGCGCGAAGCGCGGAGGTGCCAGCATGACCCTGCGAATCCTGGTGCCCGTCACGGGCGCCTTCCACGGCCGCCTGCGCGTACGGCGCAGCTCGGGCACCCTCGACACCGAGGGACTCGACCGTATCCTCAGCGAGCCGAGCGTCCGCGCCATCGCGCTGGCCAAGCAACTCAAGGTCCACGGCGCCGAACTGGTGGCCGTCCACGTGGCCAAGGGCGGCGGCGAGGAGGTTTTGCGCGAGGCGATGTCGCACGGCATGGATCAGGGCATCCTAGTGACGGGCGCCGAGGGCTTTGAGTCCGATGCCTCGACGCGGGCCGCCACGATCGCCGATGTCTACCGCCAGCACGGCCCATTCGACGCGGTGATTGGCACGGCGCGAAGCGAGTTCGCCGGCTTCAGCGGGGCACTTGCCGCCGTGGCGGGCCACCTGGATCTGCCGTGCGTGGTCGGTGTCCGCGAAATCGATATCGCAGACGGCGGGTTCAGCATCGCGTACCGCTCCATTTTCGGCGATTATGACATCCAAATCCCGCGCCCGTCGGTGGTGCTGGCGGGTGAGGTCGCGCCGTCGTACCCGACGACGTGGGGCATCCACGATGCGTACAAGCAACGCGGCGTCCTGCGCGTGCAAGCGGACCAGTACACGGTTCAGAAGCCCATGACGAAGCGGCAACGCATCGAGGCGATCCGCACCGAGCAGCGGGCGGTCGAAGAGGTTGATGGTGCAACGCTGGTTCGCCGGCTTCGCAGCCGCGGCCTGATTCGTGAAGGAGGGGTCTGATGGCCGACGACTGGGGATTTGCAGACATTTACAGCATGGAGGCCGAGCCGTCCAAGGCGGCGTCGGCCCTTGAGGACGTCACGGGCGACGACTGGCGCAACATCCTCGTTTTGGGTCGGGCGACATCGACGGGCGTTTACCCCGAAACCCTGGCGCTGGTGGGCCGGGCCCGCTATCTGGCCGACGAGTTGGGTTGCCGGGTTGAGGTTCTGCTGATCGGCGAGAACCTCGAGGCGGCCAAGGACGCGCTGAAAACGTACCCGATCAACAACGTGTACTGCGTCAAGGCGCCGGATTACGCCCCCATCGATCACACGGCGAAGATCCTGGAGCAGGTCGTGCGCAAGCGGCGGCCGGAGCTGGTCTTGGTGTTCCAGAGCCGCACGGGCGACGCGGTGACGGCGTTTGCCGCCAACCGCTTGGGCGTCGGCTTTGTTCTGGGCACGTCCGAGATCACGATTGATACCTATGCGCGCCGCGCGGTGGTTCGTCACACGGCGGCCAACGCGGGCTTCGAAATCAGCACCGAGTTGCAGAACTACCCGCAGTTTGTGAGTGTTCAGCGGGGCCTGTTCCGGGCTCCGATGGAGGACCCGTACGCCAGCGTCAGCGTGCACGACCTGGAGGTCAAGACGGGCAAGCCGGCCGACATCAAGGTGTTGGATCAGCGTCCGCCGCCGGCGCCGCAACTGGAGACCGCCGAGTACGTGGTCATCGTTGGGGCGTACGTCAACAACCAGGCGAAGGTCGATGCGGCGCGCAAGCTCGCCGACAAGCTGGGCGCTGTCTTCGGTGTCTCGCAGAGCGTCGTCGAACAGGGCCTCGCGGAACCGGATCTGCTCGTTTCGGGCCGTGAGCGCCGTGTCGCGCCCCGGTTGCTGGTGACGGTTGGCGTGCGCGGCGGCCTCGATATCTTTGAAGGCATCGAGGGCAATCCGCTGATCTGCGCCGTGGGCAGCCACCCGGACGACCCGATCGCCAAGCGCGCCGCGTACTTGGTGCCGGGCGAGGTCATCGAGGCCGTCGAGTCGGTTCTGGCCGGGCTGTAGCCTGCGGGGGCCCGCGCCCGCTGCCTGACCGGCGGCTGACGCCCCCGAGGAGTTGTCATCCCAACGGCAAGCTGGACATGTCATTGCCGCGATCGCAAATGAGTCGGTGACGGCGCGCCAAGATCGGGTCATGACCGAGAAGAAGATCGGCACGGTCGAGCATTACTACCCCAAGGCCCACGCGGCCATCGTCCACGTTGACCGAGGGTCCATCCACGTCGGCGACACGATTCACGTCGTAGGCAACCACGACGATGTCACCGCCAAGGTCGTGCGCATCGAAATCGAGCACGAGCCGGTCAACGAGGCCCGCAAGGGCCAAAGCGTCGGCGTCCAGCTTGAGACGCCGGTCCACGAGAAGGCCGAAGTGTACCTTGTCCAGTGAAGGGAGCCATGAACGGCAGCCGGTTGGCGCAGGTAGAAGAGCGGCAGGCGCGGATGACCCAACATGGACGAGTCGCTGATTCAAACCGACTACGTGGCCCTTGACAAGCGCGAGCCTGTGCGCCGCGTGCGGGGCTGGTTGCAGGGCGAGACCTCCCGCCGGCCGCTGGTCCTCGATGGCAAGCGGCCATTTGCCATCGTGAGCCCGCGCGCCTTCCTGACCCGCGGCGCACAGGAGAACACCCGGCTGGACAAGATTCTCACGCCGGTTCCCGTCGCGCGGCCCCAGGACGACGCCGCGCAGACGTTGGCCAAGATGGCCAAGGCGGGCGTTACGTACCTGCCCGTGGCCAACGAGCACGGCCACTGCGTCGGCTACGTTGACGCGCTCACGCTGCTACGCGAACTCGGTCCGGCGCCCCCCGCGCCCACGGCCGCAGACCTCATGGGCGAGGCACCCCCACTGTTTGAGGACGGCCACGCCGAGGACGCCATCCAGCTCTTCGCGCGCCAGCACGCCGACGTGTTGCGCGTCATTGATGGCCGCAGCCAGACCGTCGGCACCATTGACCGGGCAACGATCAACCGCATCGTGCAGGAATCAGATACCCGCATGGGTCGCCGCGACTTCGCGGGCAATTCAAGCCCCCTGCGCCGCCAGGCACTGCGCAGCATGGTCCAAAATGGCTTGATCGAGGTCCCCGACAACGCGCCCTACGACGATGTCCTTGACATCCTGGAGCGCGACGGGTCGGTCTTCGTTCGCCGCGGAAACGGTATCGCCGGCATCGTGACGCCCCTGAGCGCCATTCGCACCCTCCACGAGTGGACGGTTCGCCAGCAGTCGATCGCGGCTCGCTAGTCAGCCGATCGGCGCTACGGAGAGTTCGGCAGGGCCAGCGCGGTGGGAATGCTCACCATTTTCGTGTCGGCCGCCACCCGGTCGCCGTCGCTGGTCTTGCAGATGTTGCGCTGGAGCCCCTCGGCACCGTTGGTCTCGCGCCAGACTTGGTACGAGGTCCCGGCGTCCTCGGCGTAGTAGTAGCCGATGACGTCCGGTCCGTCGGACGCCACGTCGGCGCACTTGGGCACGCCCTGGGCTCCCGGCGCTATAGCGAGGACCAGCATCAGAACCAACCAACCACGCAACATGACCATCTCCAGATACCCTGGACTTGGTTCTTAGCCGTTGTCGGGGCACCACCCGGCCCGGCCGGCCCCCCGCAGCGGGTCGCACGCGTTAAGAGGTGGGCCCCTCGTCTGCAACGATCATGCGCGGCGGCAGACCCGCCCACACGCGAAGGTGGGCCCCTTGCTGAAGCCCGTCCGCGTGATCGCCGCCATCGCGGAAATCCTGCAACTGTTCAGCTTCCTCTTCGTCGTGCCCCTGCTCGTGGCCCTCGCCTACGAACCCTGGGACACGTCCTTCCTGGGGCTTTCGCTGCCCCGCAACGCCCTAGTCTTCATTGGCTCGTTTCTGATCGCGGCGGCGTTCTGGTTCCCCATCGACCTGATGACCCGGGAGGTACGCCTTGACGAGCTCCAGGACCGGGAGGCCTACCTCGTCGTCGGCGTCGGCTGGCTGGTGCTGTGCGCTTTTGCCATGCTGCCGTTTCTCCTGTCGGGCCTGCTCACCTCCCCCATCGACGCTTTCTTCGAGGCGATGAGCGGCCTGACGACCACCGGCGCCACCGTGATCCGCGTGTCGCTGGACCACGCCGACGAGTCCGTCATGGTGTGGCGCGCCCTGCTGCAGTACATCGGCGGAATGGGCATCATCGTCCTGTCCGTGGCGGTGCTGGCCCGACTCACCCACGGCGGCATGCAGTTGCTCCAGGCCGAGGCGCCCGGGCCCGAGGTGACCCGCATCCGGCCCCGCCTGGCGCAGACCGCCAAGAGCCTGTGGCTGGTGTACGCCGGCTACTCGGTGGTTTGCCTCGTTGTCCTGTTCGCGTTGATGAAGAACCACGGGCTCGGCTGGGGGGAGGCCTTCTACGATGCCCTGGTGCATACGTTCACCACGATGGCCACCGGTGGCTTCAGCAACCACGACGCCAGCATCGGCCACTACAACTCCCTGGCCATCGAACTGGTCGTGATGACGTTCATGCTCGCCTCGGGCATCAACTATGCCCTCCACTACCGCATGCTCAAGGGGGACCGCAAGCCCCTGCTGCGCGACCCCGAGGTCCACTTCTACGCCATCAGCTTCGTCGTCGCCGTCACCACGATCACGACGGTCCTCGCCCTGCGCGGCGACAACGTGTTCGGGGCGCTGCGGGGCGCCGCCTTCACCGTGGCCAGCCTGCTGACGAGTAGCGGCTTTGCGACCGCCGACTACGACTTGTGGCCCGTGGCCACCCACCTCATCCTGCTCATGATCATGGTCACGGGCGCCACGTCCGGCTCAACCAGCGGCGGCCTGAAGCACGTGCGCATCCTTCTGCTTCTCAAGCTCGTGAAGCGCCAGGTGCAGCGCGTGAGCCACCCCAAGGCGGTGATCCCTGTGCGCCTCGGCAACGCCACGATCAAGGACACGACCCTATTCACCGTCGCGGCGCTCGTCTTCACGTTCATGGCGCTCTGGGCCATGGGCACGCTGATCCTGACCATCACCGACCCGGTGCTGGGCCTCGTGGACAGCGCTGGCGCCGCCGTCAGCGCACTGGGCAACATGGGCCCCGCCCTCGGCGAGGTGGGACCCTCCCGCGGTTACTGGAACCTGTTGCCCAGCAGCAAGCTGCTCCTGACGTTCCTGATGTGGGCCGGACGCCTGGAGATCTTCACGGTGCTGATCCTGTTCATGCCGCGGGCGTGGCGGTTCTAGGCGGGCGGCCCTAGAAGAGGCAGGTCGGCATCGTGTACCATGTGTAGAAGCATGCGTTGCCTTGGAAGACGCACACGCGGGCCTCATCGGGCGCATGGTAGCAGCCGTACGGGAATGGCGGGGACGGCGAGGGCGCTCCCGCGATGCGCGTGTCTCCCGGTCGGTCGCGTCCGTATTCGTCGATGCCGGGGCCCCGCTGGAGGCCGGCCTTGCCGTTGCTCTCTTGCCACAGTTCGCCGTCGCGCACGTAAAAGCCCGCGGCGCCGGCGGTGGATTCGTCCGTGCAGCCGGTTGGGGCCGCCACGGCCGGGTTGCCGGCCAACGAAACCAGGACAAGCGTCCACGCAACCGCCACGATTTCCATCCGCGTCAACACAGGCCAAGGCGGGTCGGCCTTGAGCGCGGCAGCGGGGCCGGGGGCCCGCCAACAACGCCAAGACCGGCGCCGTGCGGGGCGGCTCCACCCATGGCCAAAGCGGGCCTTGGCTACTGGAACCTGGTGCCCGCGAGCAAATTGCTACTGAGTTTCCCCGTGTGGGGTCGATGCTTGAGATCTTCACGGCGAGTTCATGCCCAGCGCATGGAAATTCTAGCCGCGCTCAGTAGAGGCAGTATCTGGAGGGCCAACCGGGGGGCGGCGGGGTGTTCAGGCAGAGGTTGGGCATGGGGCCCCCCCAGTACAAGCAGGCTTGGTAACTACCGGAGGGGAAGCAGAATCTGGGCGGCGGCTGGGGGACGGGCGGCACGTCGGGCACCTCCCCAACCATCTCGTCGCCCGGCTGGTCCCGGCCCTGGCCGTCGATGCAGGGTCCGCGTTGGAGCCCGGGCTGGGAGTTGCTCTCCTTCCACAGCTGGCCGTCCACAACATAATAGCCCGCGGCGCCCGCGGTCGCTTCGTCGCCACAGCCGGTGGCTTGGACCGGGACGGCGAAGATCAAGAGGAAAGCCAGGAAAAAGTGCCTTGTAGCAGCCATAGGCACAAGGAAATGACCAGGGAATAAAAAGGCCGAGGCCTCCCCCCGCGCCACCAACAATCCCATAGCCGCGGCCCGACTGGGCGGCCCCGCCCATGACCGACCCCGTCGCTGACCAGGACCGCTACGCGCCGCACGGCATCTGCTGGGGCTGCGGCCCCGCCAACCCGGACGGCCTGCAGATCAAGAGCCACTGGGAGGACGATCCGGACGCCGAGGACGGCGGCCAGGTCTTCGTGATGCGCTTCGGCCCGACCGCAGCCCACCAGGCGTTCCCGGGGGTCGTCAACGGCGGCATCCTAGGCACGTTGCTGGACTGCCATTCCAACTGGTGCGCGGCCACGGCGCTGATGAAGCACCACGGCTGGGACCAGGCCATGTGCACCGTGACGGCGGACTTCCACGTCAAGCTGCGCCGCCCAACGCCCTATCCAGGCACCCTGACCCTCAAGGCCCACGTCGTTGAGATCGGGGGCAAAGAGGATCGCATGGCGAGCGTCCACTGCGACGTGTGGGCCGACACCGACGCCGGCCCCAAGGTCACCGCCACGTGCGACGGCACCTTCGTGGCGGTCAAGGAAGGCCACCCCGCCTACCACCGCTGGGGCTGACGATGGAAGACCCCGACCAGTCGAGCTGGACCGAACCGGCGCCGGAGGACCGGCGACCCGGCCGCGCCATCGGCTGGAACCTTCTGCTGAGCCTGGATCTCGCCCTGGTCGGCTTCCTCATCCTGGCGGGCATGGCGCTCCTGCTCACCGGCAACCTGTCCGACGCAGACCCGGCCAGCGACCCCGAAGCGGGCCGGGGCGCACTGTGGAGCGGCGTCATCGCCGGGCTCGTCATGTTCGGCGTGATTCCCGTCATGTGGCTGGCCGGCACCCGGGTCAAGCCCCTGGCGGGCACCCTCGCGTACCTGAAACTGCACCGGCCGGGCCGGGGCATCGCGTTGGGCGTCGGGCTGACGGGCTACCCGCTTGCCGCGGCGCTGCTCCTGTCCATCGCGCTGGAGGTCTTCGGTTTCAGCCCCGAGACCGGCACCGACCCCTTCGCGGCAGTCGACTGGCCGCTGGCGGTCGGCATCTCGCTGGGCGCCGGCGTCGGCGAGGAGATCCTGTTCCGCGGCTTGCTGATGCCCTGGATTGGCGTGTGGGGCCAAGCCATCCTCTTCGGCCTGGCGCACGCCTCCGCCGGCTGGCTGTCGGTGGGATTCACGTTCGGTTTCGGCCTCTGGGCCGGGTACCTGGTTCGCCGCGGCTGGTCGTTGTGGGCCCTCATCACGGCCCACACGTTGTACGACTTTGTCCTGCTCGCGTGGGGCATCCTGGGGGCGGCCTGACATGGATGGTTGGCCCAGCGACGCCGTCCAGGACGCGCAGAGCGACCGCGGCGCCGAGCCGCCGGCGAACTTGACGCCCAAGCAACTCGTGGCGTTTCAACAATCGGGGCCGGGGGCGCGCCGGCGGCCGGGATTGACCGGCTGGGATGTCCTGCTCGCCGTGGACCTCATCGCGCTCCTGCTGCTCCTGACGGGCGCCGGCCTGCTGGCCAGCCAAGGCGGCGACGCCGAAGCGCCCCCCCTGACGACGGGCGTGCTGTGGGTTGAGATCGCGTTCAGCTTCATCGCCTTCACCATCATCCCGCTCGCCTGGGTCGCCGGCACCCGCGCGGAGGCGTGGGCGGGCACCCTGCGTTATCTCGGCCTGTACGACTTCTGGCCGTCGGTCGGTCGCGGCGCCCTATGGGCCCTGGCGGTCCTCGCCGGCACCATTGCCCTGGTGTACGGTTACGACGCCCTCGGCGGCAGCATCGACAACCCTGGCGTCGACCAGATCCGTGACGCCATCACGTGGCCGACGGCGATCGGGCTGTCCCTGGCGGCGGGCATCGGCGAGGAGGTGCTTTTCCGGGGAATCCTGCAAAAGCGGATCGGTCTGCTGGGCCAAGCCGTCGTCTTCGGCCTCGCCCACGTTGCCTACGGGACGGTCCTCCAGATCGCCATGCCGTTTCTGCTGGCGCTGTTCTTCGGCTACCTGGTTCGCCGCGGCAACAGCTTGTGGGTCCCCATCGTCGCACATATCCTATTTGATTTGGTTGCCTTGATGGCGCCAGATGTTGGCGGCTGATTCATCCATCCCGCTAGCGAAATGCGTGCACCGCAACGGGTAAGAGGCAGTCGAGGATGTCAACCGTTAGCATGGTTGCCCGGGAGGTGGTTCCATGGATGTTGACCTGAAGGCGCGCGACGGCGCCGGACCCACCCTGGTGGGCCGCCTCCTCACGGAGTTGGAGCTCCTGGGACGCCACCTGAACCTGTTGCGTGAGGTCCAGCGCGAAGGGCCGCGTGGAATCCTTCGCCTCAGCGAGGCGCTTGGGCAACCCGCGCACCGGGTCCGGTATTCGCTGCGACTGCTGGAGGAGGCGGGCCTGATCGAGGCGACGACAACCGGCGCCCGCGCCGCCGCCGACCTCGACACCGCCGTCGCCAGCATCACGGTCAGCCTGGAGAAGGCCGCCGCCGACCTCGACTTCCTTCGCACCGAGGCCGCGCGGTTGCAGGAAACCCTGCAAACGTAGGCCCCACGGCGCGACGGCCGGCCGCCGCCAACCTCAAGTCGGGGCCCCCGTCGCACGGACCGTGCCCTTCCGACTGGTCGACCACACCGCCGACGTGGCCATCGAGGCGACCGGCGCCAGCCGGGAGGAAGCCCTGGTGCAAGCCGGCCTTGGCCTGACGGCTGTCCTGACGGGCCTGGCGACGCCCGGCGAAGAGCCCGGCGCGCCGGGCCAACCGCTGGCGGTCGAGGCGCCCGACCTGCCGGCTCTCGCCGTCGCCTTCCTGGCCGAACTGCTCTGGCTCGTCGACTCCGAAGACCTCCTCTGGGTCGGCGGCGACGTGACGCTGACGGACGGCCCCCAAGGCCCCGTGCTGGAGGTGTGGCCGCAACTGGTGAAGCTCGACGCCGACCGGCACGGCCGCGGCGTTGAGGTCAAGGCCGTCACGTACCACGACGTCGCCTTCGAACCCCGAGGCGACACGTGGTTGATCCACGTCTTGCTCGACATTTAGGGCCGTGCGAAGGGCCGCCGCGGCATCGCGCTCCCGCCCCCCGCAGGTCCTGAACCATATCCTGGCTTCGCCAACCGCAACCGCGCGCCATCGGCGGGACAAGTGTTTTTCATCGGGGCAGCGTCGCTTTACGCATGCGCGGACCCCCTACGCCTCGCTTGACGGCCGCTTTCCTGGCCCTGATTCTTGCGGTGCCGATGGGTTTGGCGGCCAGCCAGCCGGCCAACGACCAGTTGACCAGCGCAACCCCCGTCGAGTCGCTGCCCTTCAACGACCTAGTCGACTTGGCCGATGCTTCGGTAACAGGCCGTGAGCGCGTCAGCGAGGCCTGCGGCGGAGGCCTGGAGCGCCTGACGTCCTCGGTTTGGTACCGGTACGAGGCGACCGGCAACGGGTACGTTCAGGTCCTCGCCAAGCCGGAAGCGTCGTTTGCCCCGAGCATCGACGTGTTCCGCGCGCACGTTGAAACGGTCGAGAACGCCCGCGTGGCCGCCATCGGCCTGGCCGAAAGCGCGCTGGGCCCGGCGGGTCGCCTGGCCGACGATGGGCTACAGCGCATCGCGTGCGACGTGGCGCCGGCAAGCGGCGCGCCGGCCGAGGTCCACTTCGAGGCTTCGCAAGACCGCGTCTACTACATCCGGATCGGGTCCCTCGAAACTGCGGACGTGGTGGCCGTGAAGATGAAGGAGCACCTAGCCTTCGCGCCCGCCAACGACGATGTTTCCGCCGCGATTGACCTGTGCGTTCCCTACTGCTTCATCAAGCAATCCAACGAGGGCGCCACCGTGGAGGACCTTGAGGGCGCGGCCGAGCCTTGCGGGTTCCACACGATCTGGTACACCGTGACCGCAGGGGCCGAGGGCCTCGACGCAACGTGGACGACCAAGGGATCGAGCATCCATGAGACGGTGGCCATCCACCACGCCGCGACGGGCGCCGCCGGCCCCGCCGGCCTGGGCCCGGGGACCTGCGACACGTCGGGCGAGGGCGATTTGAGCCTCCTGCCCGGTGAAACGGCGTACATTGGCCTGGGCAGCACGAACGGCCGCCAGGGCAACATTGCGTTCGAACTCGTTGAACTGTAGGCGTTGCGCGCCGGCGCGGTTTTCGCCCCATCAAGGTGACGTGACGGGCGTGTCCGGGTCGCCGGACGCCACCAGTTCCCGGCATTCCCCGACCACATCGATGTAGGGCAGGCCTCGCAGGACCTCATGGATGTCCGCGCAGTCGGCGGCGTTGAGCCCGCGGATCTGGTATTGGAGCGGGTAACTTTCCATGATCTGGGCCGTGGCACCATGGACGGCGAGGCGCGCCTGTAGGTCATCGATGTCCTCGGGTGTCGCGTCCGGCTCGAAGACGCCGGAAATCAGGTACGTGGGGCCGGGACCGCCGCAGCCAGCCAGCAGCGTCGAAGCCAGGGCCAACGCCAGGGCCGGGGCAGCGCCGGGGGCGGCGGCTGCCGGGGCGGGGCCCCCGGGCGCGGGGTGCTGGAACACGGGATGGCATGGTCGGCCAGCGACGATAGGCCCTGCGACTTCGGCGGGGTGCACCCGAACGCTAGATGCCGCCCGGGGTCGGGAAAACCGCCGGGTTTTCCAGGAACGGCAGCGCGATGTGCGAGCCTTCGGGACCGTAATGGACGGTGTTGAGCGTTACCACCTCGTCGAACGGATGGACGGCGGGGTCGCTTCCCTTCAGTTCAACCGCGATTCTGGACCCCGCCTTGACGACGTACTCGATGGGCTCGAAGGCGAAGTCAAACTCGTACGTCTGGCCCGGCGTCAGGGGCGCGGCATGGTCGAAGCCCTCGTGCAGGTGCGCATTGAACCAACCCTCCGCCAGCCAGGTGCGCGTCCCGTCCGCGCCGACCTCTACCAGGTCAAACAGGAAGTACGAGTTGTCTCCGCCGACGGCGGCGATGAGGTGCATCCTGGCGCTGCCGGCGAGGTGGAGCGACTCGGCCAGGGGTTCCGATTCGTAGACGAGTTCGGTCGGATAGCCAACCGAGGCCGCAGCTTCGCCAACGGTGTCCCGCGCCGCCGACAGGCTGAAGCGCGTTGCGCCGCGGCCGTTGTCCGCCAGGTACGTCTGCTCGCCTGCGGCGGGCGCATCCTCCGTCAAAGCCTCAGGGCCGAGGTAGAAAACGCGTTGCGCCACGTCGACAGGGGGCCAGGTGGTGCCCGTCCGGATGGCGCCGTTGTTGAGCTGGACCTCAACCGTGGGGGATGTCTCAACGCCGTTCTCGACGCCCTTGAGCCAGTGGTCGAACCACGCCAGTTCCGTGTCGAAGTAATCGTCGCGCGGCGGGTAGCGGTGGCCCTCCTGGTGGAAGAATCCCTTCTTGACCACGGGCAGTTCGTTGAACCAGCCGACGGCCTCCATGGGGTTGACGGCGCGGTCGGAAAAGCCCTGTGAATACAGGATTGGCGCCTGGGCCTGGGCCGCAAAACGGGTCATGTTGCGGGCATCCCAGTACTCGCTGTACACGCCGGATTCGTACGTGCCGGGGGCCATCGCTTCGACGGCTTCTTCCTGTTCGCAGGTGCCCTGGGCGGTGTTGAGCGCCCACGGGGCGCCGCGCTCGAAGTCCGTCGGCGGGGGCGCGCCTTGCGTCACCTCGTACGTGATCGGGTAGAAACGCAGCAGGTACGGGACGCCGTTCTGGTACACGTTGCGCCACTGGTTGGTCACGCCGGCGACGGTGACCACGGCGTCTAGGTGCGGCGGTGCCATGACCAGCGCCTCGTGGGGCGTGGTGCCCACGTAGCTGACGCCCTGCATGCCGACCTTGCCGTCGGACCAATCCTGGGCGGCCACCCACTCCACCATGTCGTAAGCGTCCTGGCGCTCCTTGGGGCCCATCATTTCCATGCAGCCCTCCGAGTCGCCCGTGCCGCGCACGTCGGCGATCACCACGGCGTAGCCCTTCGGGACGTAGCGTTCGACCAAGCCCTGGCCCGGGTAGGAGCCGACGGCGGTGGTCGGCCCGTGGTCATTGTAGGGACTGAGTTGCAGGATCGCGGGCCAGGGCCCGTCACCGTCAGGCAGGTGGACCTGGGCGTGCAGCAGGATGCCGTCGAGGGTCGCCGGGACGTACTCCCGCACCGCCGGCAGGATGCCGTACACGTCGGGGCTGAGGGTGTTCCAGTCGATGCCCGACCCAGGGGCCAGGGCCGACCGGGTTTCCAGCGCGTCGTCGGGGCTGTCTGTGGTCGACAAGCACCCGGCCAGGAGGGGGACAATCAGCAACGCGGCAACCAGTCGCATCAGGCGGCGACCGGACCGCCTCGCCCTAAGCGTTGTGCTGCCCCGGGCGAAGCGCTGCGCCGGCCGGCGATGCCTGGCTTTGCGCATGTTGTGCCTCCAGCGCCGCCACTTCTGCCGCCACGCGCTCCGGCACTTCGATCTGGGGGTAGTGGCCCACGTCGTCCCACGCCGCGATCTCTGCGGGCACGCGGTCGCGCACCCAGTCGATGACTTGGCCGCCCGAGATGGGGTCCAGCGTGCCCCAGGCGAAGCGCAGCGGCACTGGCGCTGCCGCCAGCGCGGCGGTCCACCGTTCGGCCTGGGCCTGGCGCTCCCAGTGATAACGGCCCACCAGGTGGTAGGACCGGCGACCGCCGCGGTGCTCGATGGACTGCCAGTGTTGGGCCAGTTCATCGGGGTCCGGGGGATGCTGGGGCGAGAAGATGCGCGCGAAGGCCTTGTCGAACGCCCGCTTGTTGACGAGACGGGCCACCCAGGGGCCGGTCACGCGGTTGTTGAGAAACATCTGGATGGGCAGGGGCTTGTACAGTTCCGGATTCAAGCCGCCGTTCAGGAGCAGGATGCCGGTGATGCGTGGGCCCTTCCAGCCGTCCTCGGCGTGGCGGGCCAGGATTTCTTCGGCGATGGAAGTGCTGTAGTCGTGGACGACGAGCGCCGTCTCCCGGACGCCCAGGCGCTCCCACAACTGGAGGACCAGGCCCAACTGCTCCTGGAACGAGCAGGTTCGGCGCGGCTTGTCCGAGTCGCCGAAGCCGAGGTGGTCAACGTACAACCGGGCGCGGCCGGCCGGCAGCAGGGGGGCAACCTTGGCCCAGTCCCACGAGCTGGTCGGAAAGCCGTGCAGGAACGTCGTCCAGGGGCCGCTGCCCTCGACGCGGTGCCACAACTTGACCGGGCCTACGGCGCCGTCGAGGGTGATGCGCGAGCCTGCCGCCATCCAGGTGTCCAGGGACTCCACGGCGGGGCATCGGCGTCGGGTTTGAAAGGCGCCCGGCTCCCCGGCTGCCCCGCAGCCTGCGGTCGGCCAGGGGCGGGCCGGGGCCACCGGGGGCCCCATGGCCGGGAGTCAAGACCCCGCGGCTCCTGGCGCCCCCGTGCCCGGGTCGCTCGCAGCCTTCGGCGCCGCCTTCGCCCTCGTTTTCGTGGCGGAATTCGCCGACAAGACCCAGCTGGCGCTCGTCGCCCTGTCGGCGCGCGGCCGCCCTGTCCGGGTTTTCCTGGGCGCCACGGCGGCGTTCCTGTTGCTGTCCATCGCCGCCGTCGCCGTCGGGGGCCTGGTGGGATCGCTCCTGCCGACACGACTGGTCGCCGCGGCCAGCGGGATCCTGTTCATCCTGTTCGGCGTGCTCGCCCTGCGTGGCGCCGAGGGCACCGATGGGACCTCACAGGCGCGGGCCGCCGGCTTCTGGCCGGCCTTCACCCTGATGCTCGTGGCGGAACTGGGGGACAAGACCCAGATCGCGCTGGCGGCCTTGGCCGCCGCCGGCCAACCGGCCGTTGCCACCGCCCTCGGCGGCTGGTTGGCCCTCTCCTGCGCGGCCGCCCTGGCCGTGGCCCTCGGCGGCGTCCTCCAGAACCGGGTCCCCGGACGGGTCGTCAGCCGTGTCGCGGGCGTTTTGTTCCTGGCCGCCGGGGCGTTCTTCATCGTGGGCGCGGTCTTCGGGTGGGCCTGAGGCCCGGCGACCCGGCTCCGCAGGTCCCGGCGCGCCCGGCGCCCCATGCACGCCGACCCTATGGCCGGGGCGCCACCATAGCAGGACCCGTGCTGAACCCGGAGGCAGCGTGAGTACCGCCGGCCTGCTCTACGCGGGCATCGCGACGGTCGTCCTGGCGGCGGCCCTGTTTGCGCTCTTCTGGGGAACGCGCAGGCTGGAGGCATGGCTGGAGGCCCGCAGCCAGCGGGACCCCGGCCGATTTTCGTGGATGCTGGCCCCCATCAGAAGCATCGTGCGGTTCGCCCGCCTCGCTGGCACCGTCGCCCTCGTCCTGCTGTACGTGCCGTTCGCGCTGGCAGTGTCCGTGCGCACGGACCGCTTTCGCTTGGCGCTGGAGGCCTACGCCCGGGACCTCGTCGTCGGCGCCGGCCATTCGTTCGTGGACTACCTGCCCAACCTCGGGTTCGTCGTCTTCGCCGTCCTGCTCGTTGCAGTCGCCCTGCGGCTCCTGCGGCCACTTTTCGTCGAAGTCGGCCGCGGCCGGCTGAAGCTGGGTCGGTTTCGGCCCAGTTGGGCGGTGCCGACGTACAAGCTGGCGCGGTTCGTGCTCATCGTTTTCGCCGCCATCCTCATCTTCCCGCGCCTGCCCGGGGCCTCCACGGATGCGTTCCAGGGGATCGGCATCTTCGTGGGCCTGCTGGTGAGCCTGGGCGCATCCTCGGCCATCGCGAACATCATCGCCGGCATTGTCCTCACGTACACCGGCGCGTTCGAGCGCGGGGACCGGGTGCGCATCGCGGAGACCCTGGGGGACGTGGTCGAGCGGGCGCTGTTCGTGACGCGAATCCGCACGATCAAGAACGAAGAAATCGCGATCCCCAACTCGTTGGTTCTCGGCAGCCACATCGTCAACTACAGCCAGAAATCGGTGGCCGACACGCCCGGCGTGATCGTTCCCGTCCAGGTTTCCATCGGCTACGAGGTGCCCTGGCGGCGGGTGTACGAATTGCTGGGCTCCGCGGCCGGCGTCGAGGGGGTCCTCGCCGACCCGCCCGCCTTCGTGCTGCAAAAAAAACTCGATGATTTCTACGTCGTTTACGAACTCAACGTCTACACGGACAAGCCCAACAGCATGGCCCGCATCGCCTCGGGACTCAACGAAGCCATCCGGGACGCCTTTGACGAGGCGGGGGTCGCGATCCTGTCGCCGCATTTCCGCGTGATCCAGGACGGCGCGGCGGGCGCCCCCCCAGGCGCCGCTGCGGGCGAGCCTCCCGACGAGGCACCGCCGGACGAGACCCCTGAGGAGCCCGCAGACGATGCAGGATCCAGCCCCGGCGACGGCCCCGAACCCGAAGGCTCCGGGCTCACCAAGGGGGAACCAGCCAGCGACAGCGGCGCGGACATCCCTGAACCCGAAGACGTGGCGGAGTTGGAGAAGGCGGATGAGTCGGACACGCCAGATGAGCAGGTCAAACTTGACGACGAGCCGAAATCCTAGAGGTTGAACCCTTCCCGCATCTCGAACTCATCGGATGGGTCAGCGCCGAAGCGCCGTGGGTCAAGGCCCGCATCCACCTGTCCATCGACGGCGTCGGCGAGCCTCTGACCCAACGCCAGGCCGCGCATCAGTCCAAACCCGTTGTCCCCGGTGAGGACAAACAGGTTGTCGGCGCCCGGGACGGGCCCGCACAGGGGCCGGCGGTCGGGGGTGGCCACGCACAAGCCGGCCCAGCCGCGCCGGATGGCGGCGCTGCCGCCCTCGTCGAAGCGCTTGACCACGCGTTCGGCGATCGAGTGCTGGAAGTCGGTGTCCGCGGCCTCGTTGTAGTCGTCGGGATCAAACGGCCGGAGCTGGGTGCCGTCACCGGCGATCATCGTGTCGTCCGACTCCGGGCGCGTGTAGAAGCCGTTGACGGCGTCGTGCAGGATGGGCAGGTCCGTGGCGCCGGGGAAGGCGAGGCTGCACGCCTGGGTCCGGAACGCCTGCACCGGGAGCGTGTGGCCAGCGCGCGCGAGGAGCCCTTTTGTCCAAGCCCCGCCAGCCACCGCGATCGCGTCGTACTCGCCGGCCAGGCTCGCCGGATCGTCCACCGGCGCAGCCTGCCTGATTCGTACGCCCTCCGACTCCATGCGGGCCCGGACGGCTTCGAGCAGGTCCATGGACTCGATGGCGCCGTCCTCTTGCGCCACCAGCACCTCCTCACCGGGCTCGAAGCGCAGACCCCTGAACTCGGCGCCGGCCCCGCGCCAGTCGAGCCTTTCCGGCTCCTCCGTGTTGCGCTCCAGGCGTTGCTGCATGTCGTCCAGCGCCCGGGCGCCGTCGTCCCCCTTCGCCACAAGAATCGAATCGTACGGCTTCCACGCCGACCGGGCCGCGTCGACCCCTTCGATCAGCGCGAGGCTGATGGTTTCCCCGATCAGGCCCCGGGTCTCCGCGATGAGCTTGTACTCGTCATCGCTCCAGGTCATCGTCGACAGGATGCCCGCCGCCTTCGCCGTCGAGCCTGCCCCCAACTGTCGCGCCTCGCGCAGCTCAACGTCGTGACCGCTCTCGGCCAACGCCAGCGCCGCGCTCATTCCCAGGATTCCGCCGCCGACCACCAGGACCTGCACGGGCTGGCCACCGCCGTCGGGCCTTCATGGTATCGACCCGGCCCCGGCCAGCAAGCCCTTCAGCGCCCGAGCGGGTAACACCGTGTGGCACGCCTGCCCGAAACGCTGACCGGCCCCCTCATCGGCCTCGCCATTCTCGCTGTTGCCTTGTTCACGCCGGGGCTGCCCGGCTGGGGCCGCATCACCATCGCGGTCGTCGGCCTCGCCGCCGCCGGCATCATCCTGGCCCTGGCCAGCGTTCGCCGCTGGCGCCGCCTGGCCGAAGACCTCGGCCTCGAACCCGAGGACGGCGACGAGATCATCTGGGCCAAGCAACCCAACCTCGTCGGCAAGATCGGCAAGATCCAGGTGCGCGTGCGCACCATGGAGCACGGCTCCAAGACCCAGCGCCGAACCTGGATCGAGTACGGCGTCAAAGCCCCCGACGGACCCAGCTTCCAGGCGTGGGAGCACGGCCTCAAGGCCCGCATCAGTGGCAGCCTGGGACTCCCAGCGATCGAGGTTGAGGGCGCCGAGGATCTCGTTGTGCACGGCGATGGCAAGGAGGCCAGCAAGCTCCTAGTCGGGGACGGCCCCTCCGTGAAGACCATCCGACCGCTGGGGACCCTGACCCGCGACGACGGCTGGCTGCACCAGCGACTACCCGGAAACCCGGGGTCCGCCGACGAGGTCCGCGAGCGGCTCGAGGCCCTCGGCGCGCTGGCCAAGCGGCTCGGCAAATGACGCCGGCCCAACCCCGCAGCGCCTCGTGCACAGCCACCGCCGACCACACCACGCTTTTATACCCCACCTCTGTCGCCGAGCCTGCACAGTCTACCCCAGGGTAGGCAGGCACTGATCCTTGGTCCACACGAGGGCCAGGGGGAGTCCACTATGTCATCCAAGGAAGAATACAGCGAGGATTTCCGTTTCCTCGTTCGCATCGAGAACACGGACCTCGATGGGAAGCTGACCGTGGTCAACAGCCTGACCGGCATCAAGGGCGTCAACAACCGCCTCAGCCGGCTCATCGCCGCGGAAGCCAACCTCGAGAAGCGCAAGCTCATGGGCAACCTCACAGACGATGAGATCGCCCGGCTGACCGACACCCTCGGCCGTCTTGGCGAGTTCATCCCGGTGTGGATGCGCAACCGCCGCCACGACCCCGAGAGCGGCGACGATCTGCACCTGAGCGGCAGTGAAATCAACCTCACCCTGCGCGACGACCTGAACCGCCTCAAGAAGATCCGCTCCTGGCGCGGCATCCGCCACGAGAGGCACCTGCCCGTGCGCGGCCAGCGCACGAAGAGCAACGGCCGTACCGGCTCTACCGTTGGTGTGCAGCGGAAGAAGAAGTGATCCTGGAGGCGTGAAAAATGGGTCAACCAAAATTCCCCCGCAAGAACTACGAGACGCCCAACCACCCGTGGCAGGGCGAGCGTATCCAGGCTGAGCACGAGCTCAAGCGCAAGTACGGCCTGAAGAACAAGCGCGAGATCTGGAAGGCGCAGACGCGCCTGCGCGAAATCCGCGGCCAAGCTCGTGAACTCGTCAGTCGCACCCGCAACCCTGCCGACACGCAGGCGGCCGGCCAGGCCAAGCTTCTCCTGAAGCGCCTGCACCGCTCGGGTTACATCGCCGAGGACGCCGCCCTGGGTGACGTGCTGGGCATGAACGTGGAGACGGTCCTGAACCGCCGCCTCCAGAGCCAGGTCTACTTCAAGGGCCTCGCCCGCACGCCGAAGCAGGCGCGCCAGTTCGTCAGCCACGGCCTCATCCGCATCGGCGACCGCCGCGTGACGGTGCCCAGCTACCTGGTGCGCCGCGAGGAAGAGTCGCTCGTGCACATCGACCCGTCGAAGGCCGTCGCCGACGCCGAGCACCCGGTGCGCCCGAAGCCGATGGGCTACGACGCGATCCAGGAGGCCAAGGAGGGCGCCGAGGAAGCCGTCGCGGAGGCCCCGTCGCGGGCCCCGGTCGCGGCTCCGGCCCCTGCGGCCCCGGCGCCGGCCCCCGAGGCGCCTCCCGCTGAAGACAAGAAGGAGGCTTCCCAATGAGTGGCAAGAAGGGCGTCGCCCACATCTTCGCGTCGTACAACAACATCCTGATCACGGTGACCGACGCAACGGGCGCCGAGACGATCACGAAGTGCTCCGGCGGCATGGTCGTCAAGGCCGACAAGGACCAGGGCGGCCCGTTCGCTGCCATGTCCGCGGCCCAGCGCATCGCTGACGCGCTCAAGGAGAAGGGCTTCAGCACGGTCGATATCCGTGTGCGCGGCTACGGCGGCAACAAGTCCAAGAGCCCCGGCCCTGGCGCCCAGGC
>JBFJYU010000016.1:0-21126 GCA_041622435.1 Thermoplasmatota archaeon
GCCAGGTGTCCGGCAATGCAGCCCCGCCGGGGCCCGTCAGGTTCCACTCGATGTCGACCGCGCTGCCGCCGCCGTTGTGGGCCCACACCAGGATGTAATCGGTGTCGCCGCCGACGTGCCACTGGCCCGGCGTGATGAAATTGGTCGTCATGCCGCCGGAGGCGCATCCCGACAATAGGATCGCGGCGGCCGCCAGCGTGGTGGTTGCAAGAATCTGGAATCGCATGGGTTACTCCCTGTAGGCCCGGATGACCACGATCGGCTCGGCCGGCTTGAACGTCTGGGCATCGATCTGGTTGGCCTTCTCAACGGTCGTCATGGAGCGCACGACATCCTCGCCCTCAATCAAGTGCGCGAAGACCGCGTAGCCGCCGCTGCCGCCGCGCGGGTCCAGCGAGCGACGGTTGTCGACGACGTTGATGAAGAACTGGCTGGTCGCGCTGTCCTCCACCTGCGTGCGCGCCATGGACACCGACCAGCGGATGTTGGGCTCCTCGGTCGTGGCCTCCAACGGAATCGGGTCGCGGGTGGGCTTCTGCGTCCCGTCGGCGTACAGGCCACCGCCCTGGACCACGAAGGTGGGGCCAACGCGGTGGTACGTGAGGCAACTGTAGAAGCCGCTGTCAACGTATTCGAGGAAATTCGCCACGCTCAGGGGCGCGTGCTCGGCATCCATTTCAAGAACGTAGTCGCCCAGCGTCGTTTCAAAAACAACTCGCACGCCGTCGCCGTCGCCCTCAAACGGGGCCCGCTCGTCGGGGACATCTTCGAATTCCTTGCATTTGGACGCGTCAACCGAGGGGTCATCGCCCGTGCAACCCGCCAGCATCGGCGCCAGCAGCACGGCTGCGACCACCAGCAACCTCACCATGGACGCGGCGATTCGAGCCGGCCCGAAAAGCGTTGGCCCCCCAGACGTGGGCGCGTCACCGGGGTGCGAGCCGGGGGAGTTTATCAGCGGCCGTCCCGTGACGGGGTCCCTTGATCGATGGACAACGGGATGTCAGCGTCGCCGTCGTCGGCAGCGGCGGTTTTGGCACTTGCCTCTCGCTGCTGCTTTCCTCCAACGGGTTGGAGGTACGCCAGTGGTGCCGCAGCCCGGAGTACGCGCAAACGTTGACCAACCGGCGGGAGAACGTTCGCTACCTCCCCGGCGTCAAGCTGCCGCTGTCCATGTGGATCACCTCCAACCTGGCCGACGCGGTCACCGACGCCGAGGTGGTGGTCGTGGCGGTGCCCAGCCAGGCCGTTCGTGAGACGGCGCAAGCCATCGCGCCCAACCTGGACCCGGACGCCAAGGTCCTCAACGTGGCCAAGGGCATCGAGACAGGCACGTTCCTGCGCATGAGCCAGGTGCTGCGCGAGGAGCTCGGCAACCGGGTGCCCATCGCGAGCCTGTCCGGGCCGAACCACGCCGAGGAGATTGCCCGCGGCATGCCCGGCGCCACCGTCATCGCATCCCACAACGAGGGCTGCCTGGACCTGTTGTGCGAGTTGTTCACGACGCAGACGTTCAAGGCGTACCCCCGCACCGACCTGGTTGGCGTCGAGCTGGGAGGTGTTCTGAAGAACATCACGGCCCTGGCTGCCGGCATCACGCGCGGCATCGGCTTCGGCGACAACTCCGCCAGCGCCGTCATCACGCTCGGCCTGGACGAGATGGTGCGTTTCGGGACCGCCCACGGGGCCAAGAAGCAGACCTTCACGGGCCTCAGCGGCCTCGGCGACCTGATCGCCACGTGCACCAGCCCCCACAGCCGCAACCGCCGTGTCGGAGAGCTGCTGGGCCGCGGTTTGAGCCTAGCGGAGGCGATGGCGACCATGGGGGGCAAGGTGGCCGAGGGTGTGCACGCCACTCGTTTCGTTCACGAGCAGGCCGAGAGTGAGGGCATCGAATTGCCGCTCACGGCGCAGATCTACCGCATCCTGTACGAGGGCAAGGACGCCAAGGACGCCGTTCGCGACCTGCTGGCCCTGTTGTAGGGCGCCGCGGGCGCCCCCGGGACCGCTGCGCAGCGGCTCCGGGGCCGTTTCCCGCCCCGTTTCTGGGCCCCGATCCGGCCCGGCCTGGGCGCCGCGCCGCCATCCCCAACGGCCTTCCAGGGCGTCGATGCCGGCACAACTTCGTGTGGCTCAGCGCCCCTCGGCGGCCTTGGCCATTGATGCCGCGCTTCGCACAACGCTTATGCTGATGCCCTCTACCCTTGCGGGTGATGCGTAGCTGGTGGTTGCCGCTAATCATGATCGTCCCGGCATTCACTGGGTGCCTGAGCTTCCTGGACGAGGCGGATCCAGACCGCGCCGTCGTGCCGCCGGGGCTGGATTACGACGCGTCGGAGATCGAGGTCACCGGCGTGCACGTACACGACCTCGAAGTCCTGTCATTTGACAACGTGACACTCCAGGCCCGTGTTTACGAGCCCCTGTCGGCGGCGGGCCTTCCCGACGGCTCGGCGCCCCGATTCCCTGTGCTGCTCGTCGGCCACCCGTGGGCCACGAGCAAGGAGTTCTGGGAACGCATGCCGTTTGAGGGAGAGGGTGGTCAGCCCGAGGAGGTCAACCTGCTCGACGAACTGGCCAAGGCCGGCTTCATCACCGTCGCCTGGGACGCACGCGGCTTCGGCCGGAGCGGCGGCCAGGTGGGCGTTGCCAGCGCGGCCGAGATGGCGGACATCAGCGAAATCATCGACTTCGCCGAAGGACGCTTCCCGGCGAACGGAAAGGTCGGCATGCTCGGCCTCTCGTACGGCGCCGGACAGGCGCTCGTGGCCGCAGCCACCAACGACCGCATCGACGCTGTGGCGGCGTTCCAGGGCTGGGTCGACCTCTACGGCGGCATCGCTCCCGGCAACGTCCCCAAGCTTGAGTGGAACGCCGTGCTCCTGGGCACCGGTGCTGCCACCAGCCGCGCCCGGGTCAGCCCGGTCGTGAACAGCTGGTTCGAATCGCTGGTGCTCCGGCAAGACCTCAACGCGACGCAGGCCCAGATGGCCCTGCGCAGCGCCGACGGCCGCCTCGCCACCGACGACACGCCGCTGTTCCTGTGCCAGGGAATGCAGGAGAGCCTGTTCCCGCAGATCAACCTCGCCTGGGAGGGCACCGCCGGCTTCACGCGAGCCGTCGTCCACCAGGGCGGCCACCTGAGCCTGCACCGGCCGTGCTACGAC
Source organism: Thermoplasmatota archaeon (assembly GCA_041622435.1). Classification (GTDB taxonomy): domain Archaea; phylum Thermoplasmatota; class E2; order JACPAO01; family JAHFTW01; genus JBFJVP01. The sequence continues at coordinate 3,168 of JBFJYU010000016.1, forward strand.
CAAGCGATCGAGTGGTTCCAGTTCTTCCTGGCCGGCATCGACACCGCCGTGGACAAGTGGCCGGCCCTCAGCACGGTCAACGCCGCTGGCGGCCTGCCCATCGCATACAAGCAGATGCCGGCGACCAGCGAGCGTGTGCTGTTCCTCCACGATGAGCAGATCGCGCGAACCGCAGCGCCGGAATCCACCTTCACGATCAGCCAGCGCATTGTGGCCAACCCCTTCACCGAGCCCGAGGCGCTGTGGGACGTCCTGGGCCAACCGCACCCGGTGCTGCCGGACCAGTTCCGTCAGGACCCGAGCGGCGTGACATTCAAGGGCCTCCCCGCCCAGGAGCCGGATGTCCTGATCGGGGCGCCGCGCGCGACCCTTGAGTTGGCGGGCAACGCGACGCTGCCCTTCCAGGTGACCGGCCAGTTGTTCCTGGTCAAGGCGAACGGCGCCAGCCTTCTGCTGGGCCGCGGCGCCGCCGCTGCCACCGACGACTTCCACGTCGCCGACGGCACCGTCACGCTCGAATTCCCGTGGGTCAAGACTGACATCCAGCCGAACGACGCCCTGTCGCTCAAGCTGTCTGGCAACGACCCGGGCGCGTACATGCCCCTGCTCGCCAACTACTCGACGAGCTTCACCGGCAACTCGACGCTGAGCATCGACATCGTCCCGTAGCGTCGCCAGACTTCACGGCTCGACGCGCAAAACGGAGCCCCGGCCGCGCCCGCGGCCCGGGCGGGGCTCCGGTCACGCAGGCGGGGGCCCGCCGGCACGCGTGCTCGCAAGGGGACCAGCCAAGGCGGGCTGCTGCGGCCAGACCCGAGGCGTCTATCCGGAGGCGGCGACGGCGTCGTCGCCCTCGCTGACACTTGAGCCGACAGCGACCGCCGACCCGTCCGGAGGCAGCAGACGCGTGGCGGCGATCAGTTCCACCACCAGGCGCGGCTCGTTCTTCTCCTGCTCCCGAGCCAAGCGATCCTTCATCTCGGTGTCAAGCTCCTCGATCCGGCGGTTGTTCTTGAACGTCAATTCGTGCAACTGCTCCTCGAGCTTCTTGTACTGGTCCTCGAGCTTGCGCTCGCGGATGCCGTTCTCGGTGAACCACAAGCGGTTGCGGATTTCGCCCATCTTGCGGCGAATCTTCGCCTCGTCAAGGCGTATTTCCTCCTTCAGGCGCTCGTAGTAATCCTCCAGCCGCTTCTCGATGCGCCGGACCTCCTCCTGCGCCTCCTCGCGCTTCCGGTTGAGAATCGGAACGAGGACGTTGCCCACCTCGAAGCGGGCCTTCTCGGTGAGGTCCTCCCACTCGTCGGCGCTCAACTTGAAGTCGTCGCCGTTGGGTTCGCCGTCGTTGATGTCACGCAGGTCCTCCGTGACTTCCAGCACCTCCCCGTTGTCCTCGACCGTCACCGATACGAACGACTCGACCTCGCTGCGCAGCGTCTCGATGAAGTAGCGGTAGTAGAGCAGCGTCGCCGGCGCATCGACCTCTGCGGTCCGCAGCACGCCCACATTGCCCTCGCGGCACAACAGGTCCATCACGTTTTGGACGAATTTGCTGCCGAGGCTGAGCAACTCCACCTCGCCATCGGTGCGTTCGAACACCTCGGGATCGGCTGTGAACGTGTGGACGCCGCCGATGCGCTTCCAGTACGTTCGCGGCAGCCGGACCGTGACGATGCCGTCCTTGGTCTCCTCCTCGGCGCCGGAACTCTCCACGAAGGAATCCACGAAGCGCTGCACCTCGGCGTCGAGGTCCACCGACGACTCGACCTGGTAGTCGTTGTGCGCCGTCGACAAGTCGAATTTTTGGAACACGCTGGCGTCCAATTCCTTGATTTCCAGCGCGTGCTCCTTCGACCGCTTGACCTCGCGCTCGACTTTTTGCAGCGAGTCCTTGACGTCCTCGTCCTTCTCGGTGCCCAAGATGGCGTCGAGAATGCGCTTCTCCAGGCCGCCCTGTTCGTTGATGTCGGAGAGGATGAGGTCCATCTCACCGATGGCGACCTCGAAAAGCTTGATTTTCTCGTACAGGACCTGAAGGACGTAATCTTCGATCGTGTCGGCGACGGCCAAGTTGAGAATGATGACGTTGTCGCGCTCCTGGCCGATGCGGTGGACACGACCGATGCGCTGCTCGACGCGCATGGGGTTCCACGGCAGGTCGTAGTTGATCAGGATGTGGCAGAATTGCAGGTTCAGACCTTCACTGCCGGAGTCGGTCGCGACGAGCACCTGGGTCTTGTCCTTGAACTCCTCCAACGCCTTGCGCCGACGGCCACTGGTGAGTTGGCCGTGGAACTTGACGTTCTCGACGCCCTCCTGTTTGAGGCGCCGCGATAGCAGTTCCTGTGTCTCCCGGAACTGCGTGAACACGATCATCTTCTCGTGCGTGTTCTTGGCGATGTCCAGGATCAGGTTGACCTTGGAGTTGCGCTTGATCGATTCCGCCTTGTGGCGTAGGTCTTCCATGGCGGCCAGGGCGTCCTGGTCCTGGACCTTGGCCATCATGTTGGTGAGCGTCTTGGCGAGTGCTGGCGCCGAACTGGCCACCTCGCGCTCCAGGATCAGGAGAGCCAAGTGGCTCTCGAATGCGCCCTTGTGGTGGCGGATGAAATCGGTGACGGCCTTGTGCAATTCGTACTCGCCCTTGGAGGCGCGTACGCGGTTGGTTTCAACGACCCGCTCGGGGAACTTGATGCCCGTTTCGGCGCGCCGGTTGCGCACCATCACCTGGCGCAGCAGGTCCTGCAGCCGTTTGGCGTGCAGGAGCACGCGGCCCTGGGAGTCGCCGATGTACTCCTCCTCGAAGTGCTGCATCGTCCCGAGCAGGCCGGGCTTGATCAGGTTGATCAGGTTGTACAGTTCGACCAGGTTGTTCTGGATGGGCGTGGCCGTCAGCATCATCGCGTAGCGCGCGGAGATGTCGTCGGCGAGGCTGTAGCGTTGGGTTTTCTTGTTTTTCAGGTAGTGGGCCTCGTCAATGATGACCAGGTCCCACTCGCGCCCGATGATGTCCGGGTAATGGAGGCTCGACTTGGCTGTGTCAATGGACGCGACGAGCTTGTCGTGCTCGTAGAGCCCTTCGGCGGTGCGGCCGAAGCCCCGGAATTCGGGGTCGTCGTGCTTGGTGAAGCGCTCGCCGAACTTGTCCCACAGTTCCTGCTGCCACTGGGAGGCCAGGCTCGCCGGGGTGAGGATGAGGACGCTGCGCGCCTTGCCGCGCGAGATCAATTCCTTCATGATGATGCCGGCCTCGATGGTTTTTCCGAGACCGACTTCGTCGGCGAGGATGGCGCGGCCCTGCAGGTCGTTCAGGACCTTGATGGCCGCGCTGATCTGGTGGGGGAGGATCTTGATTTTGCGTCGCAGTTGCGCGATGGTCGTGATGCCCTCGTGGCGCATCGCCTGGAGCCGGTGGGCTCGCAGGTTCAGTATGTGAAGGTCCGTCGGGGAGAAGGAGCCGCCAGTCAGGGCGCGGCCGACGCTGAAGGGGTCATCGATCGGATGGCCGCGCAATGGATCGCGACGCGCTCGCTTAAAAAGAGTACGCTCAGGCTGATTGGTGGACATTTCGCCATACCAGGGTTACGGGTGTTCCAACCCGACCGGCACTTAAAAAACATGGTGCCCGCGGCCGAAGAGGGATCGGCCAGCCCTGGGCCCCGCCCGCCGCCTCCTGGGAGGCCCCTCATATTATCCGAGTTGAGGTTTGTAAACGAGTAGGCCCAAGTAGGCCGTAGGCACTGGCTGGGCGCTGCCGGAGGACTCGTACGACGTGCGGAGCCACCGGCGGTAGCGGGCTTCAGCACCGCTGCCCCGGCCCACCCCCACCAGGTTTCCGCGGCCGGGGCACCCAGCCCGGCACGCGGGCGGCCCCTGGTCCGACCCCCTGGTCCGAGGCGCCGTGCGGCCCAGCCGGGCCGGATCTGGCCGGGCCCCCCCGATTGGCCTGACTCCAGCCCCCGTCGATGGGCCGGCTGCGCTCACGCGCCAGGGCCTGATCCGGTTACAGAAGAGACTTCCGAATAGATAGTAAACACTGGAAAGTTTTCTTCTAGGGCAACGCCCGTGCAGGTTTGCTGCTCCGGGGGCTCCCCAGCCGTCAGATGGCTTACATCAGCGACCCTACCACCACCCTGTCGCTAGGAGAAATCCTTCCCCAAGGGGCTGCCTCGGTCCGTTTCGCCGGGGCTGCCAGCGTTGGGACCCCCGGACAGCCACTGCCTCCCGCTATGCCTTGAGCAGGACGGGAGACCAGATGGGGAGTTGTGCGTGCTCCCAACCGGTGCGGTCTTCGAAATCCCCGAGCACCAGCGCGAAATTGGTTTCCAGGCTGATGCGCATGTCGCGGGCCGCCCGCAGTGCCGCAGCCTCTGTCTGCCGCTCGGCCGTGGACGCGTCGTACTCGAGGCGCAGCCGCCAGCCGGCATCGGCGCCCTGATCAACCTGGATGACCAGCCGCGGCCAATCCTGGTGGAGGGCTGCCATCCCGAACGCGTCCGCCTCGAAGACATGGTAGCCCATTGCCGTGGCCGCCAGGGACGCTTTCGAGGCGTTCCACTCTGCCTCGAAGGGCACTTCGGCCACCATTCCCCTGAGAACGACGCATTCGCCGCCGCGCACGCTCGAGCAGGGGTGCCACGGCGCCAGGCACCCCGAGATCGCGGGCGCGAGCAGGAGCGCGAGTAGCAAGGGCAGCCGAAGCCGCGGGGGCAGAAGGGGCAGGGGGCGTGCGTGGGCCACGCTGGCGCAGGCTGCCCCGGCCGTGAAAGCCTTTCACCCGTGGCCGTGGCCGGGCGGGCCAGCGGCAAGGCCAAGGCCGGCGGCCGGTGTGCGCCAGCCGTGGAGCTGCGCGCGGTCCTCTTCGACCTCGACAACACGCTGATCGATTTCCTGCGCCTGAAGCGACAGGCGAGCGACGCCGCGGGCCGGGCGATGATCGCCGCCGGGGCGGATTTCCCGTTCAGCGCGGCCGAGGTGGGGGACATCCTCTTTGGAGAATACATGGGGGACATCGAGGGCGACGATGTCTTTGAGAAGTTCCTGCGCGCCCACCACCGGCAGAAGCTCCGGCTGGATCAGCACGCGGTGGACCGCATCACGGCCGCCGCCGTCAACGCCTACCTCAAGGCCAAGCTGCTGCACCAGGAGCCGTACCCCGGCGTACGCCGCACGCTGCTGCACCTGGCCCGCTTGGGCGTCAAGATGGGCGTCGTCACCGACGCGCCCCGGTTCAAGGCGTACCAGCGCCTCGATGGGGCCGGGCTCGTGGATTTCTTCGAGTTCGTCATCACGCACACGGACCACGGCGAGCACAAGCCCCACCAGCGGCCCTTCCTGGAAGCCCTCGACGCGTTGGGGTTGCCGCCCCAGGCGGTGCTCATGGTGGGCGATTGGCCCGACCGGGACATGGCCGGCGCCAAGGCGGTGGGAATGCGCACGGCGTGGGCGAGTTACGGCTCCCCGCCCGGCGCCGAGCACCCCGCCGAGGCGGACTTCAAGCTGGAACGGTTCGGCGATCTCAGCCGCATCGTTGGCCTGCACACCCGGTCGCCGTGATGGATCTCGACCTGCCGAGCCAGTACCTCCTCATGGCCACCCGCGACCGCACGGGCAAGCCGGTGGGCTGGCACCAGTACGGCTTTGGGGGCGCCCTGCTGATCGAGTTGGCCCTCGGCGGCCACGTCAGCATCCAGGCGAAGCGGGTCGTTGCGGCGCAAGCGGCGCCCCAGGACCCTGCCCTGGCCCTGGTATGGGACGACATCCGCAGCGATCCCAAGCGGCGCAAGGCGTCCTGGTGGGTGAGTCGGCTGAGCGGACGCCGCTACGCGCTCCTGCGACGGCAGGTCACCCACCGGCTCGTGGCGGCCGGCATCCTCCACCACCAGCCAAGGCAGGTCCTCTGGTGGACGCGGCACCTCTATCCGAGCCGCAACACGGGCGCCGAGCACGCCATCCGGCAGCGCATCCGGGGCGCCGTGGCCCGGCAGGACGCCAGCGACCCCCAGACCACCTGCCTGACGGCCCTCCTCTACGCGAGCGACGGGTTGCATGAGGTCGCCTCCGGCCCCGAGCGGCGGGCCCTCAAGCGCCAGGCCAAGGTTTGGATCAAGAGCGACCCGTGGGCCAAGGCGGTCGGCGAAGTGGTCCAGGCGATCATGGCAGCAGTCGTTGCCTCGACGGTCGCGGCTTCCGCGGTCTCGTAGTCCCGGCGCCTAGCCGAGCGGGCAGACCCTGGCATCACCCAGTTCGAAGAACCACGTGATGCACGTGGGGTCCGAGACATCGGGCTCGCAGGTGAACACGTAGCGGTGCGTGCTGTGGTCGAAGCACGTGACATGGTGCGCCGCAGCCGGCTCGGCCACGGCGGCCACGGCGGTGATCAACAGCAGTGCCAGCAGGAGTGCGCGCATGGCGAGGCATCGTTCTGGCGGCCAAAACACCAGCGCCGGGGCGCGCCCCGGGTTGCAGGTGCCCTAGCTGGCGCCTACGCCGGAACCTTCGCGGCGGCACCAGCAGGTGCTGAATCAAGCACCAGGAAGTGAAACAATGCAGACACGGACTTTGGCGATTGCCTTGATGCTTGCCCTTGCACCGATTGCCATCGCTGACTCGGCTTCGGCCGACAGCTACGGTCAATTGAACTTGCCAGACTTGCACTTTGAAGTGGATGGGAACGACTGCAACGGCGAAGTCGATGTGACGTGCAATGATTGCGTTCTCTATGTCCAGGTGAGGGGCTGCATCATCGGCGGTTGAGAAAGCCAATTCTTCTGCCTCCTTGTTCAAATAATCCTTTTACTCCATGCGCCTAGCTCAGGCAACAGACTGCGCACCTCCAGGGATACCCGATGCATTCTTCAAAGCGAAACCAATGGCTAGAACAGGGCATTGCCATGAATGGAACCCAACGAGGCCTCATGATGTCTACCCTGCTGGCGGCTAGCCTCTTCGCCGGATGCTTGGGGGACAATGCAGGACTCGCCCAGTCAGATGAAGAGTTGCCCAATCGATGGTTTGTGCGCGAGGTGCTGCCGATGGGCGCGGCACTAGCAGCAGCCAGCAGGGCAATAATCCCTCACAACGATCCCGCGTGTGACGTTTGGGAATTTACGGTGCCGCCTGGAACGGACCGCTTCATTGTCCAAGTGAGCGAGGCAATTGTGGATGGCACGACAGTTGGAATTTTCAACGACGATGTGGTTGCGCCGGATGGCACGGCCCATCGCCTGCCCACGAATTCAAATTCTTACCCTTTTGATCCCGTTCCGGGAACTTGGATGATCAGGACTGAGAGAATCTTGAGCATCGGCCATGTGCACGAGATTACGGTGACTTTGGGCGGCCAGGGCCCTGAACCCGATTTGGGCTTCGAAACCGACGGCTGCTGATTTCGGTTCAACTACACCAGACCGTATTAAGGGCGAGGGCTAATCTTCCAGATCATGAAGCCGTGGGCAAACGACGACGCTCACGCCGCTGGACACCCCATAACGCGTTTTCGTGGCCCGGCCACGAAGCTCCGCGCCGACGGCTGCGATGCACTGGCTGACGATGCAAAGGGCCATCCGTAGAGCGACACCCGCCCGCCAGTGGCGCGGCGTAACGGCGCCTACGCCGGAACCTTCGCCGCCGCGAGGGTCTGGTCCATGACCTTGCCCAGCCGCTCGATGCCCACCTGGATCTTTTCATCGGTGGCGTGCGTGAAGTTGAGGCGCATCGTGTTGAAGCCCTGGTCCGGGTCGGGGAAGAACGGCTTGCCCGGCACGTATGCGACGCGGACCTTGACGGCCTCCTCCAGCATCTTCACGCAGTCGATGCCCTCGGGCATCTGGGCCCACGTGAACATGCCGCCCTGGGTGCGGGTCCAGTGGACGCCGTCCGTCGGGAAGTGCTCATCCATGGCGCCGAGCATGATGTCGCGCTTGCGCTTGTAGAGCTTGATGATCTCGGGCAGGTGGCGCTCGATGATGCCGCCGCCCAGCATGTCGGCGGCGACGTACTGCGTGAACGCATTGGTGCACAGGTCCACGCTCTGCTTGCCAATGACCATCTTGCGCACCAGATCGGACGGGCCGACGGTCCACGCGAGGCGGAAGCCGGGCACCAGGATTTTGCTGAACGTGCCGAGGTAGAGCACGCGGCCCTCCTCCTTGTCCATGCTCTTGAATGTCGGGACCGGTTCGCCGTCGAAGCGCAGTTTGCCGTACGGGTCGTCCTCCACGATGAGCAGGTCGTGCTCGTGGGCCAGGTCCATGATGCGGCGGCGGCGCGACTCGGGGATGCACGTGCCGCTGGGGTTCTGGAACGTCGGCACCGCGTACAGGAACTTGGGCCGGACGCCGTCGCGGCGCAGGCCGGTGAGCACCTCGTCGAGGCTGTCGGGGATGATGCCTTCGTCGTCCGAGTTGGCGGCGGCGTACTTCGCGCCGTAGTAGTTGAATGCCTGCAGCGCCCCGAGGTAGGTCGGGTTGCTGGTGACGACCGTGTCGCCGGGGTCGATGAGGGTGCGGCCGAGCAGGTCGAGGCCCTGCTGGCTGCCGTTGGTGATCAGGATCTGGTCGGGGTGGACGTTCATGCCGTCCTTGTTCAGGTAGTCGGCCAGCGCCTCGCGCAGGGGTGCGACACCCTCGGTGGTGCTGTACTGGAGCGCCTTGGCAGCATGGTCACGGAACACGCGGTGGGCGGCCGCCTCGACCTCAGCCACGGGGAAAGACTGGGGGTTGGGGAGGCCTCCGGCGAAGCTGATCACATCGGGTTGCTCGGTGAGTTTGAGCAGTTCGCGGATCTCGCTGGCCTTGATCTGGCGGGCCGTCGTGCTGTACAAGGGCTTGAGGTCCATGGCTCCAAGTCGCCCTAGGCTCTGGTTCATAAAAGCCGTTCGTCAATGGCACCGATTGGGCCAAAGTGGTGAACGGGACCCAGCAAGTTGAACATGTCCACGGTCAGCCGCCTGATCGCAAAAAATACGGGCAGGCAACTTGCGCATTTTATTTGTTTGAATTCGGGGGAGGTTTGGGTAGCCCGTGCCCCGCTTTGGCTGCGGCATCGCGTGGCGCCGTGTGCCGGCCGGTACGCTGCGGGGCGGCATACGCGGCCCCGGCGGCCGCGCGTGCCCGTTGCTCCGCTGTCCACACCCGCGCCGCTGTCCGCCCATTTGTCTCAGCCGACGCGCCGAGCCAATCCCGGTTAACGCGACAGCATGGCCCGCAGCCGGTCGCCGGCGTTCTCGGCGTGGTCGGCGATCTTGGAAATCTGCAGCGTCAGCTTCAGCAGGTGGTAGACGCCGATGGGCCCCATCTTCTTCTCAAGGTCGGGGCGAAGCAGCAGGCGGGACAAGTCACGGCCCAGCACGTCGGTTTCGTGCTCGAGCTCGTGGACGCGGTGGATGAGTGCCTTCTCCTCGTCCCGCTCCCGCTTCACGAAGCCGGTCTCGACCAAGTCATGGGTGTTGGCCACCGCCGCCTCGTACGCCTCAATGGTCTCGCGGACCTTTGCCAGGAGCTGGATCAGTAGCCGGCCGACGTCGTCGGTGATCTTGGTTTCGCGCATGCTCATCCAGATGGCCGCGTCCTCGGCGCCATCCAGGATGTTGTCCTGGTCCGAAAGCAGTTGCAGGAACAGCGCCTTGTCCACCGACATGCGGACGTTGCCGGGCAGGTGGTTGCGGACGTTGCTCTTGATCTCGTCGGCCTCCAGCTCCAGGGCGCTGACGCGGTTGGCGAGGGTGATGACGTCGTCGCTGCGCCCCTCAACGAAGGCCTGCGTTGTCTGCTGGAGCGCGTCGAGGCACTCGCGCACCTTGCTGGCGTGCTCCCACAAACCCTGGAACGGGCTCTTCTTGCGGAACGTGTCGAAAATCGGCGATCGGAAGTGCTTGGTCATGGAACCACCTACGCTCCTAGGACATTTTTAAAGAACATGTACAGGCCGCCGGCGAGGAGGCCAGCGACGGGCAACGTCAGGATCCACGAGAACACGATGTTGCGCAAAACAGTGAGGTCGATGGCCGCCACACCGCGGGCGAGGCCGACGCCAAGCACCGACCCCACCAGGATCTGGCTGGTGCTGACGGGGATTTCGCGGATCGTGGCGAGGATGATGGTGGCGGCGGCGGCCAGTTCGGCGGCGAAACCACGGCTGGGGGTGATCTCGCTGATCTTCTGGCCGATCGTCTGCATGACGCGCCAGCCCCACGTGGCGAGGCCGAGTACGATGCCGACGCCGCCCAAGGGCAGAATCCACCACACAATGGAGGCTTCCCCGACGAACGATTCCGCGCGGGCAACGCTGACGATGCCGGCCAGCGGGCCGATGGCGTTGGCGACGTCGTTGGCGCCGTGGGCGAAGGCAACGCTGCCTGCGGTCACGACTTGGAGCGCGATGAAGCGCTTCTCGACGAGCCGGTACACCTCGCGATCCGAGCCGACGGTCTCGGCCGTCGGGTGGGGGGAGCCCCGGGCGCGGTACCGAATGATCCCTTCTGCCAACAGGGTGATGGCGAGGGCGAAGGCGAACGACGTGACCCATTTCTGGGTCTCGGACCAGCCGAGGTCGTTGTACCACTGGATGTTTTTCAGGCCCTTCAGCAGGGTTGCCATCGCGATGATGAGCACATCGAGGAAAATGAACAGGGGCCGCCAGCGGTTGACGGCCTTCAGCGGGTCGTTGTTGTTGAACACGACGATCTTGATGAGCCAGAAGAGCAGGAAGGCAATGGTGCCGCCCAGGAGCGGCGCAAACAGCCAGCTCTGGAAAATCTCGATGACCTTCGTCCAGGCGATGGCGTCACCTGCCTTGTCCCATCCGTAGAAGGAGCCGGCGGCGAACATGCCGGCGCCGATGACGCCGCCGACGATCGAGTGCGTGGTGCTTACAGGCATGCCCCACCACGTCGCCACGGTCAGCCAGATGGCGGTGCCCAGCAGGGCCGCGAGCATGCCGTAGATGTACAATTCGGGTGCGAACTCCAGGGCGCCGCCAGCCGCGGTCATGTCGGGGCCGGTGCCGTTGATCGCCGGGTTGGCGGTCGTGTTCGTGGCGGGGCGCACAAAGGCGGTCTCGGCGTCCAGGATGCCCTTGCGCACGGTCTTGGTCACCGAGCCGCCCGCCAGCACGGCTCCGGCGAACTCGAGGACACCCGCGACGACGATGGCCCGTTTCAGGGTCAGTGCGCCGCTGCCGACGCTGGTACCCATGGCGTTGGCGACATCGTTGGCTCCGATGGTCCAAGCCATGTACAGGCCGAAGAGGGCTGCGAGGCCGATAATCGCCTCCAGCGAGAAGATCCCAAAGTCCAGCACCATGGGCTGGGCCGACCTGGAATCGATACTCTACGTTGACATATTGAGTCTATAGAAACTATAGCTTTCGGCGTTAACCACGTTCGGCCGGCCTTGCCGGTCCGCGGCGGGGCGGGGTCGTGCCCTCCCGCACTGCGGCAGCAGCCCTACTTCAGCAAAATGCGCTCGCCCGTGGCGGCGTAATGCAATTTCTCGGCCATCTTCACCGCGTTGTCCCCGCAACGCTCCAGATAACGCGCCACCATCATGTAGTGAGCGCAGCGCTCGATGTTGTGCGAATCCTCCGCCATGTACGTCAGGCACTCGCGCCAGACACTGTAGCGCTGGGCATCCACATCGTCCTCCAGGGCCATCAGGGAATCCGTGTCCGGCGGCGTGCCGTGCTCGAACGACTCCAGCACCAGGTCCAGCATCGTCTCCAGGTTGGTGCCCATCGAACGCAGGTTCACCATGCGGGCAACGTGTTCATCGCCCTCCGGCCACGCCCGGGTGACCCGCGCGATATCGTAGCCATAGCGCCCGATGCGGTTCAGGTACGTGATCAGTTTCAGGATCGCGCCGATGCGGCGCAGGTCCCCGGCCACCGGTGACTGCAGCGTCAGCAGCCCGAGCGCCCGCGTCTCGATCGCCTCGTCGAAGCCCGCCAACTCGTCGCGGCCAGCGACTACCTGGTCGGCCAAACCGGCGTCCAGCGTCTCCAGCGACTTGACGCCGTCAATGAGCATCCGGCTCGCCAGGTGGGCCATGTCGCTCACTTGCTGACTCAGTTGATCCAGTTCTTCGTGGAATCGGTTACGACTCATCGGGAAACCTCCAGGGGATGCGTGGGCAGCCGCCACTCGCTCAGCGTGCGGCGCGCGCCGCCCATCACATCGACGTTCGTCACCGCGAGGTGCTCGCCGTCGATCTCAATGTGGTTGAAGCTCTGGCCGCAGTTGGTCTTGCGGCTGCAAAACGTGTCCGTCGTGGCGATGGCGGTGTCATTGACGCGCTGCACGCCGGCTTCAAAGGTGGCCTCGTCGAACCACGAGCCGCTGGCGTCGAAGTCACTGACGTGGGCAATGGAAAGTTGCACGCCTACTCCTCCAGCAGAGCCCGGCCCGCGCCGGCCGCTTGCGTGGCTTGGTCCGGAGTCATCGGGCGTGGACCACTTCGCGGCATCAGCCAAACCTCCCCTTCGCAAGGCCGGCTCCGCCGACCTCGGTCCCGGCAGGTTTGGCTTCGTTCGCTTTGCTCATTCAGCCAAACCTCCCCGTAATATATTCTTCTGTGAGCTTTTCTCGGGGAGACTCGAAGATGCGTTTTGTCGGGGCGCTTTCCACGAGCTTGCCCTTGTAAAAGAACGCCGTGCGGTCGCTCACACGCGCCGCCTGGCTCATCGAGTGGGTGACGATAACGATCGTGACATCCTGCTTCAGTTCCAGGATCAGGTCCTCGATCTTCTGGGTCGCCACGGGGTCCAGGGCGCTGCAAGGCTCGTCCATCAGCAAAACGCTCGGCTTCACCGCCAAGGCGCGGGCGATGCACAGGCGCTGCTGCTGGCCGCCGGACAACCCCGTGCCAGGCGTGTTCAGGCGATCCTCGACCTCATCCCACAGGTGCGCCTTCTCCAGCGCCCAGCGGACCACGTCGTCCAGTTCCTTCTTTTTCATCTTCGGCTCGTGCAGCCGCACGCCGTAGGCCACGTTGTCGTAGATGCTCTTGGGAAACGGGTTGGGCTTCTGGAAGACCATGCCGACGTGGCGCCGCAGGGCCGCGGGCTCCACGTCGTCGGCGTTGATGTCGACGCCATCGAGCAGGATCTTGCCTTCGTGACGGGTGCCGTCGATCACGTCGTTCATGCGGTTCAGGCAGCGCAGCAGCGTGGACTTGCCGCAGCCGCTGGGGCCGATCAGCGATGTCACCTGGTTGCGCGGGATGGCCAGGTTGATGTCCCAGAGTGCCTGCGTGTCGCCGTAATAAAAATCCAGTTTCTCGACGCTGATGAGCGTCGGCGCGGCTGGCGGCTCGGCTGCGGCGGGACGGGTGACGACCCGGCGGCTGAGAGGAGTGTTCGTTGTGGCTGTCATGATTACCACTTGATTTTCTTGGAGAGTCGGTGTCGCAGCGCGATCGCCGCGAGGTTCAGCAGGAGGGTCGCCAAAAGCAGGACGACGATGGCGGCGCCGGCGTCCTCGATGGCCGCGCGGCGGGAATCCTGCGCCAGGCTGTACGCCCGCACCTGCAGGGGCGTGCCCACGTCGAAGGGCCCGAAGCCGAGGATGGTGGTGTACGTGGGGATCATGATGACCAGCAGCGGGGCCGTCTCGCCGGCGGCGCGGCTGAGGGCCAGCACCTGGCCGGTCAGGACTCCGGGCAGGGCGTAGGGCAGGACGTGGTGCCGGATCGTCTGCCACTTGGTCGCACCCAGTCCGAGGCTGGCCTGGCGCACGGAGTCGGGCACGGTCTTGAGCGCCTCCTCCGTGCTGACAATCAGGATTGGCAGGATGAGAACCCCCAGGGTCAGGGCGGCCGCCAGGTTGGTGGCGCCGGAGGGCCGCCCCGTCACGTCCGCCATGAGGCGAACGAAGATCGCCAGACCCAGCAGGCCGTACACGACACTGGGAACGCCCGCGAGGTTGCTGACGGTGGCGCGAATCCAGTCGGTGAGCCGGTTGCGGGGCGCGTACTCGTAGAGGTAGATGCCGGCGGCGGTGCCGACGGGGACCGCGAAAAGCATCGTCATCGCGAGAATGACCACGCTTGAAAACAGAGAATCCAGGATGCCGCTGTCGCCGCGGCGGATGCCAAGGGGGCTGTACTTGTTCGTCCAGAAGGCCACATCCATGTACGGCAGGCCGTCCATCAGGAGCCGCACCAGCAGGACCGCCAGCGCGGCCATGCTGAACAGCGCGCCACCCAGCAGGACGTACTTCGCGAGGGTCTCCCGGCGGCGGCGGGCCTTCATCCCGCTGTCGGCTTGCAGGAGTTCGCTGTTCACAGGTTACCTCCGTCGACTTCGCGGTAGCGCTTGACGAAGCGCTGGGCGATCAGGTTGAGGGCGAGCGTCATGACGAACAACGACATGCCGACAGCGAACAGGCTCGTGTAGACCGGCCCCTGCTGGGGCGTGTCGCCGCTGGTGCGCTGCACGATGAAGGCGGTCATGGACTGGATCGAGTCGATCGGGTTGAACGTGAGTTGCGGCTGGGTTCCCGCCGCCATGGCGACGGCCATGGATTCCCCGATGGCGCGAGCCACACCGAGCACGAAGCTGGCAACGATGCCGGAGAGCGCTGCGGGCAGCACGACGTGCCGCGTGGTCTCCCACTTGGTCGCGCCGAGGCCGAGGCTGGCTTCGCGCAGGTGGCGGGGAACCGCCCGGATGGCGTCCTCGGACAGGCTCGTGATGATGGGGAGTACCATGACGCCCACCACGATGATGGCGTTGAGGGCGCTGAAGGTGAGGGCGGACTTCTCGCCAAACACCTGGTAGAGCAGGGTGCCCGGCGCCGTGATGTCCTGGAGGATCGGGCTGATGACGTGCAGGGCGAAGAAGCCGAACACGATCGACGGGATGCCGGCCAGGAGCTCGAGGATGGGTTTGAGGGCGCCGCGCAGCCGGGGTCCGGCGTACTCGGCCAGGTAGACGGCCGTGGCAACCCCGATCGGGAGGCCGATGATCAGGGCGCCCACGGTGACCAGCAGGGTTCCGCTGGCCAGGGGCAGGATGCCGAAGGATCCCGCGTCGCCGCCCTCGGCCAGTTCAACGGTGCCCGCCGTGCGCCACTCGGTTCCGGTGAGGAACTCGACGATCGAGACCTCGCGGAAGAATTCCACCGAGTTCGAGATGAGCACGTAGAGAATGAAGCCCAGGACCAGGAAGACGCTGAGTCCGGCCAGGAAGAACACGAGTCGCGCCGCCTGGTCGCCCATGCGGGCCTGGGCGCGCAGGCGCAGGTTTTGCAGTGCTGCGGCGCTCGTGGGGACAGTCATGTCGGTGGCTCATCCGAAAGGACCCGTGGCTTAGCGCTTGACCTCGTATTCTATTGAGATTCAAGAGCCCGGCCTTCCTTTGGTGCGTGGGCCGGGCGCAGGGAGTCCCGGTACGGCCACGGCCCGGCGCGGCCAAGAGCGTGCCGACAGGGGCGGGTCCCTGGGTCGGCAGCCGCGGCTGCCGGGCGCTGTCGGCGGGGTCGGGGAGGTGGGAACGGCTTGGAGGAGGGGATGGCGAAGGGCACGAGGAAAGGGGTGAGGGCGAAGGATGCCGGGGCTAGCCTTCCATGATCGACAGCATCTGGGCGCGGGTGCCGGCGTCGAGGGCCACGTAGCCGACCTCGGACACGAGCGACTGGCCCCCGTCGGGGTGGTAGACGTAGTGGAAGTAGTCCTTGAGGAGGCCCGTGGGGATGCCGTTGGTGCCGATGTAGATGGCGCGGCTCAGGGGCGTGTAGTCGCCGCTGGCCACCGTCTCTGGGGTGGGCTTGACGCCGTCCACGGCCACCAGCTTGACCTTGTCCTGGTTCTCAACGTAGTACGCATAGCCGAAGTAGCCGATCGCGTACTCGTCGCTCTTCAGGCAGGTTACCAGAACGTTGTCGTCGGGGCTCTGCTGGACGCCCGCGCCGGTGCGGGGGCTCTCGCCCTTGCCCAGGATTTCCTCGTTGAAGTACTCGTACGTGCCCGAGTCACTGTCGGGGTAGCAGAGGCGAATCGGCTGGTTCGGGTAGGTGGGCTTCACGTCGCTCCAGCGCGTCGCGGGGTCCTCGGAGCGGAAAATGTGCTCCAGTTCCGCAACGCTGAGGTCGATCGCGAAGCTGTTCTTCGTGGACACGACCACCGACAAGCCGTCGAAGGCGATGGTCCACAGGATCGGCTCGACGCCCTTGGCGCGGCACGCCTCCACCTCGGAGTCCTTGATGTAGCGGCTCATGTCGCCCAGGTCCAGCTCCTTGTTGCACAGGCCGCTGGCGCCCGCGCCGCTGCCGCCGCCGCTAACCTTCACCTGGACGCCGCGCGCGCCGCCGAAATCTTCGGCCCATAGCTCGGCCAGGGGCTTGACGGTGCTGCTGCCCGCCTGAATGATCGTGTTGGCCTGGAGGGTGCCGCCGGTTGCGGAGCCGTAGATGGCCGCGTCGCCGCCGGTTCCGGTGCACCCGGAGAGGGCCACCATGGCCAGCAAGGCGGTTGTGGTCAGCGTGAACGCATTCAGGTTCATGATGTTCTGATCCGCTCGACGGGCCGGGCAGGATAACCCCTCGTGCCGTCTTCTCTTGCTTCTCTATAGGGGCGCTGTTGGTCCCCCAAGTGCAGTTTCGCTCTGGACTCTGTGGGGGCGAGGCCTAGGTAGGGCGCCCGGCTGGCCGGCCTGATGAACCGTACGAAACTGCGCCGCGCCCGGCGGTCCCACCTGCACGTGGCCGTGGAGGCGCCCATCGCCTCGGTGGTAGCGGGCCGCCGTGTGCGCGTACCGATCCGCCTGGAAGTCCGGCGCGGCGGCGCGTTGGCCGTCCGACTCGAAATCGACGGCCTCAGCGACGGCTGGAGCGCCAGCCTGCCCCTGTCCGACTTGCTGGTTCGGCCTGGGCACCCCATCCGGGTCGTGGCCGCCGTCTGTGTGCCGCCGACCGCCTGCACCGGCGACCGCCAAACGCTGCTCGTGTCCGTGGCCGGCTGGCGGCGCTTCGACCGGCTGGTGGACCTGGTGGTTAGCTGAGGTCTCCGTGGGCCGCGTTGGGGTCCCACAGCACCTCGGCGGCGCCCTCGGCCACGATGGCGGCTCGGCTCCACACGAAGAACGAGTCGCTGAGGCGATTGAGGTAACGCACCGCAACCAGGTCACAGCCGCCCTCGCGCTGGAGCGCGACCGCCAGCCGTTCGGCGCGGCGGCAGACGGTGCGGGCAAGGTGCAGGCGGGCACCGAGTTCGGTGCCGCCGGGGAGGACGAACGACGTGAGGGGCGGAAGCCTGGCTGTGCGCGCGTCAAGGTCGTGCTCCAGGTGGACCACGTCGGCGTCCGTGACACGGGGCTGCCCGTCGGCCAAGTCCTCCGGAAGCGTGGAGAGGGCGCTGCCCAGGTTGAACAAGACGTGCTGGCAGCGCAGCAGTTCCCTGCTGAGGGGTTGCAGGGCGGACAGTTCCGTTCCCTTGGGGGCCGTGCGACACGCCTCGCGGCACAGGCCGACCACGGCGTTCAGCTCGTCCACGGTCCCGTACGCCTCGATGCGCAGGTGGTCCTTCGGCACACGCTGACCCCCGACGAGGCTGGTTTCGCCCTTGTCTCCGCCGCGGGTGTACACGCGATTGATGCTCAGGTGGGGGTCATGGAACTCGTCGGCCACGGGGCCCGCAGGCGCCGGCTGCTTGAAGGGGCACCGGTCGCGGGCAGCGGGTGTTGGATCCCCTGGAGTCCGGCCCCCCTACAGGCGCACGTCGCCGAGCAAGTCGCGGATCCAGCCAACCAAACGCTGGTGGGCCTCCAGCCCCTTGGGCGTCAGCCAAACCTCGTCCGCGCCTTCACCGGCGGTCACCGAAACGAACCCCTGCTTCTGGCAGAAGGCCAGGTAGCGGCGAAACAGGTCGTAATTGACGCGGCAAGCGCGCTGCAGGCTGCTCTTTGACCGCACGACGGGCGGTGCCCCGGGCTCGTGGTACAACGCGTCGAGGAAGCGGGCGAGTAC
>JBFJYU010000017.1:0-20546 GCA_041622435.1 Thermoplasmatota archaeon
CGGGTCGGTGGTGTCGTACTCGCCGCGCCAGGCCTTGCGGGCGATGGCGTCGATGCCGTCGAAGAGCAACTCGAACTCCTCGCGGGTATTGTAGATCCCGATGGTGGCGCGGCTGGCGCCGGGCAGGGGCAGGCTCTCGCCGCGGGCCAGGGCGTCGGTCCAGACGCTCGTGTCCTTGAGGCGCAGGAGCCGGTGCAGCAGCGGGTGGGCGCAGAAGCAGCCGTTCCTGGTGGCGATGCCGTATTCGTGGTTGAGGACCGCCGAGACCATTTCGTGGCGCACGTCGGGCACGAGGAAGCTGAACACGCCGACCTTCTCGGCGGAGGTCTGGGGGCCTAGCAGTTCGACGCCGTGGTTGTCGGCCAGCTCCCGGAAGCGCCCCAGGGCGTAGTTGGTGAGTTCGACTTCGTGGTCGCGCACGTTGTCCATCCCGATCTCGGCGAGGAACCGGGTGGCGGCCGCGAAGGCCACGGCGCCAGGGATGTTGGGCGTGCCGCCCATGTGCCGGTCGGGGCTCTTGGTGTAGAGTTCGCCGTCGTCGCTGACCCAGTCGACGGTGCCGCCGCCCGGGATGTACGGGGTTGCGGCGTCGAGCAGGTCACGGTCTCCCATCAGGAAGGCGCTGCCCAGCGGCGCGTACGACTTGTGGCCGGCGGCCGCCAGCAGGTCAATGTGCTCGGGGTGGTCGCCGGGCTTGACGTCAATGGGCTTGTGGGCGTAGAGTTGCGCCGCGTCGACCAGGATCTTGGCGCCGTGGTCGTGGGCCAGCCGGGCCAGCTTGCCCAGGTCGGGCGTGTAACCGGTGACGTTGCTGGCGCCGGTGACGGCCAGTAGTTTCACGTCGTGGCCAGCCAACTGCGCCTCCACGTCGTCCATCAGGAGCCGGCCCTGTTCGTCCACGTCGGCGTGCAGGATGCCGTCGGGGCCGCCGCGGCGCCGGTGGGGCAGGTCGTTGCTGTGGTGCTCGATGCGCGTCGTCAGGGTCTTGCCGGGCACCTCGGCCATGACGTGGGCCGCCACATCCAGCGCCTGCGTGGTGTTCTGCACCATCACGTAGCACTTCTGGGCGGCGTCGGCGCCCAGGAAGTCGGAGAACACCTTCGGCGCGGCGTCGAATTCGTCGCTGCTCTCCAGGCTGAGGGTGTGATTGCCGCGGTGGATGTTGGCGTACCGGTTCTCCAGCAGACCGGTCACGGCGTCAATCACGGGGCGGGGCGCATGGGTGCTGGCGCCGTGGTCCATGAACACCAGCGGCCGGTCGCCGTCCAGACAGGGGACCTTGCGATCCAAGATGGGGAAATCGGCGCGGATGCGCGCCAGGTCGAAGCTCATGGAGCGACCGAGACCCCCCACCGAAATAGGAGTGTGCCCGTCTTATGACGGGGCAGGCTCGTCTGGCGGGGGCCTCGCGCGGCTCGCCAGCGCCGGCAGCACCGCCCCCATCACTCGGTTCTCGCCGCCACGCAGCCGCTCCTCGAACGCGCTACGGCCGATGCCCATCGCCGCCGCCAGCGCCGCCGTCGTCGTGCGCCGCGGACTCTCGTAGTACCCCGCCGCCCACGCGGCGGCCAGCGCCTCTGCCTGCTTGCTGGTCGGCGCCTCCAGCACCGGCAGCAGACTCAGGTACAGCGCCGCCGCCTCATGGCCCGCCACATCGTCTCGGCGAACCACCTGGGTCGGGTGATCCCGACGCAACTGGTCGATGGCCGCCTGCTCGCCACCCGGCCCGAACGCCACCGCGTCGAACTCCTCCCAGCCCGCCTTGACGCGCAGAGGCTGCAGCCACAACAGGTCCGCCTCCTCCAGGCGCCGGCTCAGACTCGTTTTCGGGTCCACCGGCGGCCGCCACACCACCAGGGCACCCTCGGGCAAGGGCAACACGCGCACCGGCTGCAGGTGCTCCCGGATGGCGTCAGCCAGGCTCTCGTCCATGGCGCCCCGCACGGCCACGAACTCCACGCGGTGGCCACTCCACACGCTGAGTTCAATGCGGGGGAACCGGCGACTCAACCGCGCCAGCGGGCAGTCGTGCTCCACGCGGAAGACGACCCGGCGCAGGACAGGGTTGGCCACGGCGCCGCCACGCGCCCGCCACCCAAGAGGCTGGCGGCTCTGGGCCGGCTCAGCCCGGCGTGACCTGGGCCCACGTCTGGCGGCCCAGCTTCTCCTCGTCGTCGCGGATCGTCAGTTGCAGGCCGCGGCGCCGGCACTCGCGGTTGAGCCAGCTCTTGAAGTGGTACGACCCGCCGCGCTTGGTGATGTTGGGGTACAGCCACTTCTTGCCATAGTAGGGCCAGCGGTGGCGGGGCCACAGCCGCGCCTCGTAGAAGCTCGCCAGCAGCACAGAATCGTCGTGGGCCACCTTGACGAACTCGTCCAGCGTCGTGCGAATCATGTCGCGGCTGGCGTGGCTCCACACGCTGCGGGCAATCACGTAATCGACCTTGGTGTCAAACGTCGACAGCCGGAAGTCGGTGCCGTGGTAGAAGCGCGGCTTCTGGCGCCGGATGACATCGTCGCCGACCAGATGCTCGATGCCGGCGCGTAGCAGCTCCTCGTCGGGCTCGATGCCTAGGTAGCAGCCCCGCTCCAGGTTCGGTATCAGGGCGGAGCCGAGGCGCAGCATGCCGCAGCCCAGATCCAGCACAACCGAGTCCCGCCGCAGCCCGGCCTGGGTCAACAGGTCGAGCGCCTGCTGCCGGACCGCAAACCAGCGGTCGTAGGGACCGACCGTGTAGCCCGCCTCGTACAGGGCCTCGACGCGCTGGCGCAGATCGTCCCCCTGCGCACTCTCGGGTAGCTCGGGGGACCGGCGTTCCTTGTCGGCCAAGAACTGGATATCGTCGCGCGCCCCTTGGCGCGGCGGGCGGCTTTGGGCGTGCACCCCCTAGCCTTGAAGCGGCCAGTATAAGCCGCCATGCTTGCGAGCCGTTGGTTTTCCGGCCCTGCGGCCTGCCGGCCGGTCCGGCTGCGCCGACAGGACCATGTTGGGACAGCCGGCTGTCCGAGCGTGGACCGGTACGAACTGTGGTTCAACCTCAAGCCCAACGTTGGTGACCTCGAGTTTGCAGAAGCCTTCGAGGCGCTCGCACAGCACCTCAAGAAACACAACTTGGTCGAGGGGGCGTATCTGGCGCGGCGCAAACTTGGCTTCGGACCGCCCGAGTTGGGAGAGTTCTGGGCCAGCCTGCACGTCAAGAACCTGGACCAATTGGATCAGGCATTCCAGATCATGGCCGCCCGCCACCCGGACGTCCACAAGGCGCACGCCGGCGTGTTCTCGCGTGTGCGGGACCTGCGCACGGCCCTGTACCGTGACTTCCCGGACCCCAGCCGGCGCCGCGAGAGCCCGGCGACGCGCAGCCCCGAAATGATCTGAAATCCGGAGCGGGTTCCCCCTTGGCCAAGTCTAAAACCAGCGGCAACCGATACCGCGTCATGCGCCGGAGCCTACTGGCTCTCGCCCTGCTGCTGCCTCTGTCAGGCTGCTTCGAGGAGCCCCCCGAAAGCCAGAAAGACCCGCCGCCGGGCGTGCGGATGCTGGGCTGCCCCGCCTTCGAAACCAGCGGCTTCGGCGTCGCCACGGGCGCAAGCGAAGCGCTCGCCGAGCCCCCGACCAACCGTTCGCTGGCCTACAAGGTCATGGCCCCTGGGCCCAGCCTGCCCGTGAACGTCACGGGGCTGCCGGCCAACTGGACCAACGCCTCGGCCGGCTGGGTTCACCACGGCCCAAGCCAAGTCGTGCGGCGCTCGCCGAACCCGCTGGCGAGCGACGGCTGGGTGCGCTTGGCGGCCGGCCCTGGCGGCACGCGGCTGGAAGGCGAGTTCCCGACCGGCGTCAAGGCACCGGCCATTTCCAAGCACGTGGCCACGTGGCTGATGGACCGCTTCGAGATGGCCGAGGAGGACGCCAACGCGGTTGCGCTGCAATTTGTTGAGACGCGCAGCGCCTCATCGCCGCGGGCGGCGCGCCAATCGGAGTCGAGCCTGTTTCGTTACGACTGGGCTGCCGTGCCCCTTGCCTTGACGCTCAACGGCACCGAACTCATCCAGGCGCCTGAACCGCGCCTTCGCGACGTGCGCGTTGGCAATGACAGCATCCGGTTCTCCCTGGAGGGCCGGTCGGTCAGCGGGATCGCGGGAGATCGGCTGGCAACGCTCTTGGTGGACCCGGACGACCAGGCAGCCGTGCGCATCGAGGCCCTGCGGCCGCCAGCCACGGACGATTTGCCGGAGATCGTGGCGGCGCTCATGGAACCCGCCGGCTCGGAGGCGTTCGACCTGACCGGTTGGCGCTGGGCGACCCGCGAAGTCCTCCTTGAGCGGACCCATGCGTTGTGCCGTATGACCGCCTGACGCGGAGTGCGCACGGGGGCGCGACTAGGGCCATCATCCCGCTTTTGAAGGAGCGGGCTCCTGCGATGCACGTGGCCTCGCCCCAGCGCATCGTCCTTCCCGTCCCGTTTCCCCTCAAAACCGTGAACGCGTGGCTTTTCCAGGGCACGGGCGACCCTGGCGAAGGCGGCCCGGCGCTGGTTGATTGCGGCGTGGGCAGCAGCATGTCTTACGCCGCCCTCCACGACGGCCTCAGCGAGGCGAAGCAGGACCCGGGCGCGCTGCGGCTGTTCATCACCCATGGTCACGTGGACCACGCCGGCAATGCGGGGCGCCTGCTCAAGGACCACGGCGTCGAACTCCACGCGCCACGGGTCGAGTCCCGTTACGTGGAGACCTTTCGTCGCGACAGCCCAGCGCGCAACGAGCGCTACGCCCAGGCGTTGGTGCGCCACGGCATGCCGCCGGAGGCGATGGCGTTGCTGCGCGAGGGTAGCCAGAGCATTGACCGTTTCCTCGATGATGTCCCCATTGAGCACGACGTGCCCAGCGGCACCAAGCTGGTGCTCGGAGACACCGGCGTCGAGGCCGTCATCGCGCCCGGCCACACGCCGGGTAGCACGGTGTTCCTGACCGACGACAACGACTTGCTGACCGGCGACACGCTGCTGGAGCACATCACGAGCAACTGTGTTGAGTTGCTGGACAGCGACCACGGCAGCTTCCACCGCTACGTCCGATCCATCGAATCGCTGCGACGCTACGCGGGGTGCCAGGCGCTGCCGGGCCACCATGAGCCATTCCAGATCACGGAGGAGCTCATCGACCGGCACCTGGGCTGGCACGGCAAGCGGGCAGCCAAGATTCTGGCGATCGTGCACCGGCCCAAGACGGCGTTCCAGGTCATGCACGAATTGTTTCCCGAGGAATTGGTTGCACGAAAAGATCAGCAGTTCATGGCGATGGCTGAGGTGGTCGGCCACCTGCACGCCCTCGAATTGGATGACCTCGTGGTCAGAGAAGAGACGGATGGAATCCGGCGTTTTGCCGGGCGGCCCTCCTAAAGGCCTTTTGGGTTGGGGAAGCGCTTTTCTAACCTTTGGACAGTGTAGTTACGCTGGCGCGATGGGGAGCCAGCGGCTGGGGGGAACATCAAATTGCTACCTGTGCGGGTGCGTAAGCCGACCGCGCCAATTCAACCAACGCTCACCGAGGACGAACGCCAAGCCCTGCTACTGCACCGCGTCCAGACCATCGGGCGCATGGTGCCCGTGCTCGGCCGACGCGTCCTGTGCCTCGGAGCCGACGCGGAAATGCTGGCCGAAGCCTTCGCCGCCCGCGGCGCCCACGCAACCGGCGCCACCGCCACGCGCTTCGTCGACGCCACACCCGGCGAGCCAATGCGCCACGGCGAACGCCTGTCACCCCGCGGCCTGGGTGATCTGGCCCGCGGCCGCCCCTTCGACACAGCCGTTGTGGTCGAAGGCATCAACCAGGAGGCCAGCCCGCGAACCCTGTTGCGACAGGTGTTGTCCGTCCTGCGGCCCGGAGGGCTCGCCTACCTGCAAGACATCCGCAGCGACGCCCCGCGCGCCCTCATTGAGGAGCGCCTTGGCTTGACCCCAAAGGACGCCCGCGCCGCGTTCCATGCCCGCTTGGCCAGCGCGCCCGATACCGACGACCTGCGGGCCATCTTTGCGGACCTTGGACCCCTGGTCAGCCAGATCCTGCCGCTCAACCCGGCCCCGCCGCAAACCCAGGCCGTCTGGGCGCTGGAGGAGCGGCTGAGCTACCGGTACCTGTTGTGCCGCGCCCACGGCTGACGCGGACGCCGCGACGCTGGCAGGCTAACTGACGCCGCCGCTTCGAATGAACAGCCGCCCGGGACCGCGACTCGACACCACGGTAAGGCCGGAACGCTGGGCCTCACCCTGCAGCCGGCGATCATTGGTCACCACCACGGCCCCCAGCCGGCGCGAGACCTCCAACAGGCCGTCGTCCCCTGGCAACTCGGTGGGCTCGATGCGGCAGCGCTCGATCCAGCGCTGCGCCGCGCGCGCCGCGCGGGCGGTGGCGCCGTCGCCAGCGCCCAGGGTGGCCAATTCCTGCTCGACGCTGCCGGGGACCACGAAGGCCACGGCTCCGAGGAGCGCTGTCAGTTCACCCTCCAGGTCCGTTTGGTCCGTGAAGGGGAGCAGCAGGGCATTCGTGTCCAGCACGACCGGCCGAGGGGCCACGCAAACCTACTGGAGGATACCGTAACCGATCAGGCGCCAGCGGCCGCCGACGCGTCGGCTGATGGCAATGCGGGCACCGGACTCGGCGGCGATGGCGAGGCGCAGGGCGGCTTCCACCGTGTCGCCGGCGGTGCGCAGCACCAAGCCGACCGTGGTGGCCGTTCCCACGTTGAGCATGAGGGGCTCCTTGACCTTCACCGGTTCGACCTCGGTGTCGTCGGCGGAACCCACGACGCGCTCCAACAGATGGACATCCATCGTAATGCGTTCCAGTACCGGCGGGAGCTTCTCCTTGTGGCCCAGCATCCGGCCGGTCAGGCTGTCCGCCTTGGCGATGGCGGGGTCCAGGCTGGTGCCGATGGCGATCAGGCCGCCGGGGCCCGCCGCATCCACCTGCTGACTGCCACAAAACAGGCTCGTGACCTTGGTGGTCAGCTGCTTGTAGACCGTCTGGCCGGCCTCGTCGACGCGCAGGCCGGGCACGATCTCCACCTCGTCGCCTACCCGCAGGGTGCCGCGACTCAGGCTGCCGCCGATGACGCCACCGCGGAGCTTGCCGGGGCGGGTTCCGGGGCGGTTGATGTCAAACGAGCGCGCGATGAGCAGGAGGGGATCTGCGTCCGGCTCCTGGGGCGGCGTCGGGATGACTTCCTCGATCGTGCGGATAAGGTAGCCCAAGTTGACGTCGTGGTGCGCGGAAACCGGCACGATCGGAGCGTTCTCGGCCACCGTGCCCTTCACGAACTCCTTGATTTCCTTGTAGTTCTCAAGGGCCCGCTCCTGGGAGACCAAGTCGATCTTGTTCTGGACGATGACGATGTTCTGCGCGCCAACGATGTCGAGCGCCTGCAGGTGCTCCTTCGTCTGGGGCTGCGGGCACTTTTCGTTGGCGGCCACCATGAGCAGCGCGCCGTCCATCAGGGCCGCGCCGGACAGCATCGTGGCCATCAGCGTCTCGTGGCCCGGCGCATCGACGAACGACACGCGGCGCAGGAGCGTCGCATCCCCGGCCAGGCGCGGGTCCTTGGGCTTGCTCGTGAAGACGTCGTTGCCCTCGGCGTCCTTCCCCTTGTAGAACGTGGTGTCGGCGTACCCCAGCTTGATGCTGATGCCGCGCTTGACCTCCTCGGAGTGCTCGTCGGTCCACTTGCCCGACAGCGCCTTGGTCAGCGTCGTCTTGCCGTGGTCCACATGGCCGATCAGGCCGATGTTCACCTCGGGTTGTCCGGGGTCGGTCGTTGCCATCGGCGGCGCGAAGTTGGCGCCCGTTAAAAGGCTAGGGCGGGGGCTCCCTCCGTCGACGCCCCGTGTGCGACGCTGGACTGACGGCCGCGAGGCGCGCGCGGGGTGCGTCACCAGAGGGAGCCCAACGGTTATGTCTCTGGTACGCGATCAAATGACCATGCTCCGCGCTGGTTGGTTGGCCGTCGTGATGGTCGCTTCGACCCTGATGTTTGCACCCGTGGACGCCGCTGACGCGGCGGTCGAGGTTGGAAGCAACTACTTCGATCCGGACTCGGTAACCATCCCCGTCGGCGGCAGCGTCGAATGGAACTTCGTCCAGGGCGTCCACGACGTGACGGCTGGAACCCCGTCGGAGCCCGGCGAGGAGTGGTGCGAACGCAGCGGATCCGGCGGCACGTGCGAACGCGTGTTCGACGCCGCCGGCCTGTTCGAGTATTTCTGCACCATCCACGACACGAGCATGTTCGGCGAGGTGATCGTCGTCGGCGACCTGCCCACCATCGACATCACTTCTCCCTTGGACGGGGAAACGATTGACGATGTCACGACGATCACCGGGACCGCCACGGGCGACCCCGGCATCGACCTGGTTGACGTGCGCATTGACGGCGGCGACTGGCAGCCCGCCACGGGCGACAGCTCCTGGACGTTCGAACTTGACACCAACCTGTTGGCCAACGGCGTCCACACGATTGACGCGCGGGTCACGGCAGTGGACACCCAATGGGCCATCACGACCATCGAGGTCATGACGAACAACGCCGAAATCGTGGACTTCGACGTGACGAGCTTCACGGCGACCACCGACGTGTTCGGCCAGCCCCGCCTCACGGTAAGCATCGCCAACCATGGCACGTACCTGGCGGCGCCGCGCACCGTGTTCGAATACCTGTACGACGACGAATGGCACTTCATTGACGCCTTCACGATGGAAATTGCCCCGGGCGACTCCATCACGCAGAACTACCGCTGGACCAGCCTCGGCTACGTGGGCGACTTCCGCGTGCGCGCCGTCGTCGACCCGGACGACCTGATCGAGGAGACCAACGAGGGCAACAACGAGGGGCAGGCCACGGCGGGCTTCTTCATTGGTGGCGTGCCGGGCATGTCGGCTCGCGATTGAGCAACGCGCCGGCCACGCGCCGGGGACAAAACCGGCCGGGCCCTCCACGCAACCTCAACGGCTTCGGAGCCGGAGGTCAGCGTGGGGCGAGAAGAGAAAAGGAGAGGAAGGAAAGCTTGCCGTCTACTGGTCGGCCAGCTTCTCGAAGTAGTCGGCCACCGGCTTGCTGCCGGCCTTGCTGACCTTGAGGTTGAGCTGGACGATGGCGTCGCTGACGGTGTTGCCGCGCACCGACTTGCGCTGGCGCTTGCCGGGGTAATCCTTGGGGTGGAATCCGGTGGAATCCGTCAACAGCAGGCGGCGGCGGGCAGAGCCCTCGAAGTCCTTGCGCATCGGGAAGCCGGCGAAGTCGGTGCCGCCCGTGATGGTGAGCTTGTAGCCGGGCAGGTTGACGTTGATGCCGTCAATGCTGTCTCCGATCTTCTTGCCGATCATGTTCTGGGCGTGGTGCCCGGTGATCTCGAAGTTGTAGCTCTTTCCGTGTGCGGGGTCGTTGATGACGACCTTGAACGTGGCCATGTGTGGTTACTCCTGCTTCCGGTATGCCGAGCGACGCCGGCGGCTTGGCCGCCGGGCGACCTCAGGTCACCACTTGGGCTTCGGAAGCAGGCTCGCGACTCCGGGCCA
This sequence comes from Thermoplasmatota archaeon, assembly GCA_041622435.1. Taxonomy (GTDB): domain Archaea; phylum Thermoplasmatota; class E2; order JACPAO01; family JAHFTW01; genus JBFJVP01. The sequence goes on from JBFJYU010000017.1 coordinate 9,568, forward strand.
GCTAAAAAGTCTGCGGCAGACGGGGCGGGCTGGGGGGCGGGGGTGCCGCCCCCGACGACGCGGCGTCGCTCAGGTCCAACTGGCCGTCAGCGAGTAGGCCGTTTCCGGAATGATCGTGGCCGTCGTGCTGAACGAGATGTTGGACACGTAGTTGTGCTGTAGTACCTGCACGGTCCACCACCCGGCGAGCGGGCTGGCGATGGCGCAGGAGTGGTCGTTGCCGGTGCCGGCCGAGGAGCAGGGCCAGGGCGGGTTGTCGGAGGGGATGCCGGGGCCGACGCGCAAGTCGATGTCGTCGGCGCAGGGGCCCGTGCAGTCGGGGCCATCGAGCTGGACCTGCAGGACGTTGACGCCGGCGGGCACGTGGACCTTGTACGTCTTGCTGGCCGCCAGTGACAGGACCGTGATCGAGTCCGCGCGCGGGACGCCCTTGAACAGGTTTGGCGTGGACGGGTCGGGGTCGATGCCGCCGCCGGGGCCGCCCTCCACGGTGATCGTCTCGGTAGCTGCCGCGCTGCGGCCGTTGGAGGCGGTGACGCTGAGCGTGACCGTGTAGACGCCGCCGTCGAGGTACGTGTGGTCCGTCGAGATGGGGCCCGTGAGGCTGTCCCCATCGCCCCAGTTCCACGCGTACGCGGTGAGCGTCTCGCCCGGCGGCGCGGTGCTACAGGAGGCGTCGACGGAGACGGTGAGGCCAGCCACGCTGAGGCTGAAGCAGGCGCTCGGCGGGTCCGGCAGCCCGTCGCGGGCGGCGAGCACGGCGCCGTAGGCGTCGATCAAACCGTAGCCCCAGCCGTTGTTCCACGGCAACCCGAACTTGCCGGTGGCCGTGGACTGGACGGCGTCCTGTTCGGTGGCCGTCTTGTAGCTGGCGGTGAGTTGCATGTAGTCACGAATGGGCACGGCGCCGACGCCGCCCATGGCTTCGTTGCTGCCGGCGTCGATGGGCGCCAATGCCGGGTTTGCCTGGAGCATCAGGGCGGCGATGCCGGCCACCATTGGGGTCGCCATGCTGGTGCCGTCCTGGCTGAAGCTGCCGACGCCACTGCCGGCGAGCGCCGCCTGGATGCCGCTGCCAGGCGCCGTGATGTCGGGACGCAGTTCGTCCAGCGCGTCCGAGTCGGCGTCCGTGGCGCGGGGCCCGCGGCTGGAGAAGCCGGAAAGGGCATCGTCGTCGCGCAGGACCGTGTTCTGGTTGTTGCTGCTGGCCACCAGGATGGCGCCCTCGGCGGCGTTGTCGATGCCGCCGGTGCCGGGGCCGTCGTTGCCGGCCGCGATCACGGCGACCACACCGGAGCGAACCAGGTCGGTGACCTTGCGGTTGATGCTGCTGGTGGGGTCGGCGCTGATGGAGATGGACATGGACGCCACGTCGATGGTGTCGTCGCCGGGGTCGCCAAAGCAGGACGAGCCCTCGTTGAAGTCGAGGATCCAGTCGATGGCGAGGCTGATGCCGGGAATCCACATGGGTTGCGTGATGGGGACGTCGGCGAGCGAGATGTCCACCAGCTTGGCTTTCGGCGCGGCGCCGTCGGCCGGTTGGCCCGCGGCGGTGCCGGCGGCGATGCCCGCCACGTGGGTTCCGTGGGACACGTTGTCCGGCGGGTCGATGCAGCCGACGGGGAGGATGCCGTCGCTGGTGTCGACGCCACCCCAGACAACGTCGCCGCTGGCGGGGTCGATGCGGTGGACCAGCTTGGGGTCGAACGTGGCCGGGTTGTCGTCGAGGTCGTCAAGGGCGAGGTGGGTGTTGTCGATGCCCGTGTCGAGAATCGCGATCACCTGCCCCTCGCCGCGCAGGCCAAGGGTGTCATGGACCGACAAGGCGTGGTCGAGGCCCGGCGTCGAGATCGTTCCCGCCGAGGATTGGATGCGCAGGGCAGGCATGGCGCTGGCGAGAGCCAGTTGGGACTCCTCCACGCGTTCCACGGCCACCACGCCGGGCAGCGCGCCAAACGCGGTCGCCGTCACTTGCGGAATCCATGCCTGGACGTCGTCCCAGTGATGGAAACGGTAAACACGGCTGGCGCCGGCGGCCTCCAGGGCAGCCACATCGGCCGGCGTCGTCGGTCGGTCGTACAGGATGTGCACCAGGACGAGGCCCGCTTGTGCCGCGCCGGTGGCGATGCGATCGTCGACGCGGTCGCCGTTGGCGTCGTGGCGCCAGTTGGCCGCCCAGGCAACGTTTTCGTGCACGTCGCCAGGCAGCCCCGGGGCCGCCGAGCCGATGAGAACCAGCGGTGCCGTTGCCAGCATCGCCACAATTCCAATTGCCAACAATCCAGGTGTTGCACGCCTGCGCGCGCTCACCGCGACCTCCCGAACCACCCGACAAGCACGCGCGTCGCGGGCAAAAGGATTGCCGGGGGGCAAAGCGGCCCCCTGCGGGCCCGCGAGGGCCGGGTTCCAGATCAGATCCAGCGGCGGACCTTGAGGCAATACTGGTCGTACACGTCACCGAATTGCTCCCGCAGGAACGCCTCTTCGCGCAGCACCACCAGCCGGTGCAACAGGAGTGCCGACGCGGCGACCGTGCCGATGGCCCAGGCGGAGAGCAGCAGCAGGCCGATGCCGACGTGGCCGACTAGGAATCCGAGGTAGATCGGGTTGCGGCTCATGGCGTAAGGCCCGACCACGACGAGGGCGTTGGTGGGTGTGCGCACGTCGGGGTTGGTGCCGGCGGTGGCCTGGGCCCGTACGGCCCACGCCAGCAGGGCCAGCCCGAGCAACAGGATGACGCCGCCCACGCCGCGGGCGTCCGCGGGCAGGGGGTCCGGCGGCAGCCGCCAGTCGATGGCCCAGCCGATGGCCAGCGGTAGCAGGACGAGCAACGGCGGGATCGGGACCTCTAGCTGCGCCACGGGGCCGGCAGCCGCCTCGGACTTCATGGCCGCTGTGATTGGGGGCAACGGTGGAACCGCGGGCGGGCGGCGGGCGGCGGGCGGCCCGTCGACGCTACCGCATTCCGCCTAGGACATCCCGCCAGCGCACGCGGGGCACCTCAGACTCCAGGAAACGGCGGCGCAAGAGCAGACTCATGGCCTCAAGCACCACGACCACCGCGAAAATCAGCAGCAGAATCGTCATGACCTGACGGAATTCGTGGAATTTCAGGTATTGATTGATGAGGAAGCCGATGCCGCCGGCGCCCACGACGCCGATCACGGTGCTGCTGCGGATGTTGTATTCCAGCATGAACAGCACCTGGCTGCGCAGCGCGTTGCCGGCCTCGGGCAAGATAACGTGCCACGCCGTCTGGAACCGGCTGGCGCCCATCGCCCGAACCGCCTCTAGGCTGTCGCGGGGCAGCCCCTCGAACGCCTCGTACTGGAGCTTGGCCAGGTAGCCCACGGTGTAGAGTGTCATGGCGACGACGCCGGCCAGCGGGCCGAAGCCGAAAATCTGCACCATGAAGATGGCCCACAGGATCGAGGGCGGCACGCGCACCGCCGACGCCAGGCCCCGCATGAAGACCACCATGGGAACGGGAGCGATGGCGCGGGTGGCCGCCAGCGCGACGGGGAGGCTAAAGGCCAGCCCCAGAAACGTGGCCAGGATGGCGATCTGGATCGTCTCGACTAGGCGCTGCCAGGCGGCGGGCAGCACGCTCGTGTCCGGCGGCCAGTAATCGCGGGCAAAGTTGGACAGGCCTCGTTGCACGGCGTTCCACCGCACACTATCGAAATCCAGTCCCATCCAGGCCCACGCGACGGCGCCAGCCACGACGGCGGGAACGACCCAGCGCCGCGCCGCGCTCACGCGCCACCCCGCAAGTCGATGGCCTCGGTGAGCAGGCCGGCCTTGAGCTGGAAGATTCGGTCGGCCACGCGCATTGCCTGGTCTAACTGGTGTTCCACGAGCACCATGGCCATGCCGGTCTCGCCCTGCAACCGATCGACGGCGTCGAGGACCGTGTTGACCGTGGCCGGGTCCAGTTCGCCCAGAAACTCATCGGCCAACAGGAGTTGTGGTCGCTGCACCAGGGCCCGCGCCGTCGCGACGCGCCGCTGCTGGCCGCCGCTGAGCCGGTGGACGACCTGATCCTGCAGCCCGTCCAATCCCAGAGCCGTCAGCGCCGCCTGGGCGCGCTCGAGGGCCGCGGGGTCGGGCCTGCCCATGAGGCTGCGCCAGCGCGGCGTCTCGTGCAGCGCGCCCTGGAGCGCGTTTTGCAGCACGGTGGCGTGGCGCACGAGTCCGAGTCGCTGGGGGACGTAGCCCACGGACCCGGGCGGCGGGGGCTGGCCCGCGGGGCACCCCAGCACTTGCAGGGTGCCCCGGCGAGGCGTGAGCAGGCCGGCGAGCGCCTTGAGGAGGGTGGTCTTGCCGCCGCCGCTGGGGCCCAGGATGGCGATGGTCTCGCCCTGCCGCACGTCAAGGCTGGCGCCCCGGACAATGTCGGGATGGTCGGGGTACCCCAGGTTGACGTCGTGGAGGCTGGCGGCGAGCACGACCTCACTTCGTCAGCTTGTCCTCGACGTAGCGGTTGATGCCGGGCACGCGGCTGATGTTGCGGCCGTAGTCGCCGAGGTGCTCCTGGGCCGTGACCGACACGAGGCCGCTGGTTTCCAGGACCTCCTCCAGGATGGCCTGACCCTCGGGGGAGTCGTTGAGCGCCAGCAGCGCGTCGGCGAGGTCGGCGCGCTTGTCGGCGCCCAGGTCCCCGCGAACGAGAACGGCGTGGCTGGGAACCTGGCCGAACACCTGCAGGACGCGGTACTCGCTGCTGTCCAGGCACCAGTCGGCCGGCTCGTCGCCGCAGTAGGACGCGACGGTGGTGTCCTTGACGAAGGCGACGTCGCCGACGTCCTCGGAGAGGCACTGGAGGGCGCCGTTGTAGCCGCTGTAGGGGGCGCCAGCCTCGGGGATCGTGGCCGTGCCGAAGTAGGCCTCCACGGTGGGTTGGATGCTCTCCAGGGCGAGGGGGTCGCCGACGACGGTGGCGAGGCCTTGGTCGATGAGCCAGCCGAGGGGCATGAACATGCCCGCGCTCTTCAGGAGGCCCGTGTGGCAACTGCGGGCGCCGGCGAGGTCGGCCATGGAGGCGTAGTCGCTGTCGGCGCGCACCACGGCGACGGCCTGGTAGTAGGCGCGGCCGTCGCTGTTGAGGTCGGCGGCCACGAGGTCCATGCCGAAGCGCTGCCAGGCAAACCAGGCCGCGGCGCCGTCGACGAAGGCGGCGTCGACTTGGCCGCTGTTGAGGGCGGACAGGACAGCCTCGGTGTTGGAGACCCAGTGGATCTTGGTGGGGTGCCCACTGTGTTCGCCGATCCAGTCGGCCAGGCGCTCGGGGTTCTTGTCGGCGGCGAGGTCGTCGTCGGTCGTTACGAAGGCAAGGCGGAGTTCGTCGTCCTCGACGCAGCCGGCGAAGCCGGCGATCAACAGGGCGGCGAGCGGGATGATCCAGCGCATGTTTCGGTTCCTCGAAACCTGCCTAGTTCGACTCCGATATAACCGTTTTCGGCGTCTCGAAAACTCCTCGGGCCGGGCAGACCGTCCCTGTCCGGGCCAGCGGCCGCGGGCCGACCGGCCACGCGCGGGCCGAGCCCAGGCCACCCGGGGGCGGCGGGGCGGCGGGGCGGCGGGGCGACGGGATCGCCTAAACCGGCAACTGATCCCGCACCTTGCGGTCCCGATCGATGGGGCGCCCCAGTTGCTGCTCCAGGAACGTCGCCATCCACGCCTCCAACTCGCGCGGAATGGAGTGCTCCATATCACACGCCGCATCGTGAGCGGCCCGGTGCTCCATGCCACACACCTCCTGAAGGAACGCCTGCATGATGCGGTGGCGACCCAAGATGCGCCGGCCGACCTCGCGGCCCTTGTCGGTCAGCACCACGCCACGATACGCCTCGTAGTCCACGAGGCCCGCCTTCTCCAGCTTCTGCAGCATGTCCGTCACCGACGGCGGCGCCACGCCAAGCTCGCGCGCCACCTCGCCCGTGCGCGCAACCACACCATCCACCTCAAGCCGGTAGATGGTCTCCAGATACTCCTCCATTTGCTCCGTGACGTCCGCTGAGGACACGGGTCGCCGAAGTCGGTCCTCTTCTAATGCTGCTCGTACGGCGGCAACGACGGCGATAACAGGTCTGCCGCAACGGCGTTAAGGGCCGGCCCCCCCTGCCGCACTGGCCCATGCGACGCGTACCCCTCCTGCTCTTCTTGTTGCTCGGCGCAAGCCTTGCCGCCGCGACCCACTGGGGCGGCCACGAGGAAATCGACAACGGCAACGGCAACGCGTCCGGCGTTGACGTGGCCACCGCCGAGGACGGAACGTCCATCGCGGTCTGGCGCCAGAACCCGGGCAACATCAAGGTGTACGCCAACCTGTACATCCCTGGGCAGGGGTGGCAAGGCGCCCATCGCATCAACGAAGGCACCGATTATGCGTGCTTCCCCCGCATCGCGATGACGCCGGGCGGCACAGCCATCGTGACCTGGGGCGAAGGCGGCACTTGCGGCGCCCAACAACCGGGCCGCGACGCCTACGCCGTGACGTACACGCCCGGACAGCCATGGCCGCAGGGGTGGGGAACGCCCACGTTGCTCGAGAGCAACAGCGAACCCGTCACCCAGCACGTCCACGTCAACGTGGGCAGCGGCGGCCACGCTGTGGCAGCATGGGCCCACGAAGAGGCGAACGGGCAGAGCATCTGGGCCGCCCACTACGCGCCGGGCAGCGGCTGGGCGACGGCCAAGGAACTCGCCGATGGGTCCGCCGACCGGTACATCTCCGACGTGGACGTCAACAAGGGCGGATCGGCGCTGGTCGCCTGGACCCGCAGCCAAACGATCAACGACGAAACGATCGAACACGTCGAGGCCGCCCGCTACAACGGCGGATGGGGCGCCGCCACGCGCGTCGACGGCACCGACGAGGCTGACGCACGGGTGCGCGCCGGACTCGGCGACGACGGCCGCGGCTTCGTCATCTGGGACGAGCGGACGAACATCGGCGGCTCGGTGGTCTCCATCGTCCATGCGGCGCGCCTTGACGGCACGTGGCAAGCGCCCGTTCGCATCAACAGCGGCTCCCAGAGCGCGTCCGTCGGCGACTTCGGTATCGGCGCCGATGGCAGCGCCGTCGCAGTCTGGGCCCAAGCCTCCGGTGACTCCCAGCTCATCTACGCGGCCCGGTACGCCGGCGGCTGGGGAACCCCCGTGGCCATCGATTCTGGCGCCGGCGTCGCAACGGCAACGGCGGCCAGCGTGGACACCTACGGCAACGCCGTGGCGGTGTGGGGACGCGACCAAAGCGCCCTCTTCTCCGCCCGGTATGTCCCCGGGACCGGCTGGAGCGCGGCCGAGGAGCTGGCGACCCTCGGCGTCTCGAGCATCATCACGCCCCGCGTGTCCGCCTTCGGCGAGAACGGCGCGGTGGTTTGGATCTACTTCGACAGCCTCACCTACGGGACCGACGCCCACGCCAATGCGTTCAGCCTGGAAGACCCGGCCCCCACACTGACGATCACGAAGCCCGGCGCCTACACGAAGACGAAGCAAGTCGTCGTCTCGGGAACGGCCACCATCGGCTCGCACTTGACCATCCAGGGCGAATCCGTCGCCGTCAACCCATCCACGGGGGCGTTCCAGGTGACGTTCCAGCGCAGCGACGGCGAGCACTCGTTCACCGTCGCCGCCAAGACCGGCGGAGGCACCACCACCAAGACGGTCACAACGACCGTCGACACCGCGCCGCCCACCATCGATGTGACATCGCCGACGCCGGGAGCGACGGTTGAACAGTCATCGCTGACCATCCAAGCCTCCACTGACCCGAAGGCCGTGGCGACCATCGATGGCCGCACGGTGAGCGTGTCGCAAACCGGGGAAATCTCGCACGCCGTGACCCTCAAGCAGGGGCTGAATTCGTTCCTCTTGTCGGCGACGGACCCCGCCGGCCACATCACCAAGTACACGCTCAACGTGACGTACCAGCCGCCTGGAACGGCGCCGCCGGCCGACGACCCGGACACGAACCCCGATCCAGACCCGGCCGGCGACGACCCCGCAGGGGATGCCCCGGCCGACCCCGATCCCGGCGCCGGCACCGACCCGAGCCCGCCGGCCGATGGCGGCGACGCCACGGACGGAGCCGATGGGTCCGACCCTGATGGAACCCAAACAGACCCTGACGGTGGCGCCAGCAACGACGGCAACGACGCTGACACCCACGGGGACACGGATCCGCCCTCCCCGGACAAGGACTCGCCTGGGGCCGCATTCGTCTTGGTGGCGGCGCTCATCGTCGCTGCCGCGTTCGTGCGCCGGCGCCGCTAAGCGAGTCGATTCCTCCGCCAACGGGACGCCTTACGGAGCCGGGAATTCGATGCCCAGGCAGGGGCTCCGCCCCTTGCAACCCCGCCACAAGTGGGGCCTCGCAACGCTCAACCCCACGCCGAAACAACGCGGCCCGACACAGACCAACTACCGGGCCGGGAATTCGATGCCCAGGCAGGGGCTCCGCCCCTTGCAACCCCGCCACAAGTGGGGCCTCGCAACGCTCAACCCCACGCCGAAACAACGCGGCCCGACACGGACCAACTACGGGGCCGGGAATTCGATGTCGAGGAGCGAGCGCTTCAGGATTTCGCGCTGCATCTGCACGGTCTCGCCGATGTACTGGAGCGCCCGCGCGTCGCGCAGGTAGCGTTCCGCGACGCCCTCCCGCATGAAGCCGGTGCCGCCCATGATCCGGATGGCCTTGCGCGTCATCGGCAGCGCCATCTCAACGGCGAACGCCTTCGCCCGCGCGGCAGTCAGCGCCGCCTTTTCGTCGTCGACATCGAGCAGGGCCGCCGCCTCAAGGGTCAAGGCCCGAGCCGCCGCCAACTGGATGTCCATGGTGGTCACGGCGTCGCTGACGGCTTGGTAGGTGCCAATGGGCTTGCCAAACTGCACGCGGCTTTCCGCAAACGCGCGAGCGGCCGTGAAGGCGCCGTCCGTGCAACCGCAGAGCGCGGCGGCCGCCGCGACCTTGAGCCAGGGCCTGGCCGCGTCCAGCAGGTCGAAACCCTGGCCGACCTCGCCGACCACGTTCTCGGCCGGCACCTCAACTCCCGCCAGGTAGGCCGTGCGAATGCCGCTGGCGCGCAGTCCAAGCAGCGACTCGCCGCGTCCGAGGGTGAACCCGGGCGCGCCGGCGGGGATGTAGAAGAGCGCCCCACCGCCAGGGTGGTCGTCGGAGGGCGGCACCTTGGCCAGGATCAGGAAATGCTTGGCTCCGACGGCGCCGAGGCCCCAGGCCTTCTGGCCGGTGAGGATGAATCCGCCGTCGCTGCGCTCGGCGCGGGTGCCGATGCCACGCGTGTGGCTACCGGCCGCCTCCTCGGTGGCCAGCACGGCCAGCACCTCGCCAGCGGCGATGCCGGGCAAGACGCGGCCTTTCAGCTCGTCGGAGGCCGCCCGCAGGAGGCGCAGGCCGAGGCCGTTGTGGACCGCCAGAATCGCCGCCGTGTTGTTGTCGATGCGGGCGATCTCGTCGATGGCGAGGGCGAACGCGGTGGGCGTGACGCCGGCGCCGCCCTCCTCGGCGGAGAGGCCCATGGCGGTCAGTCCGAGGCCGGCGGCGGCCTCCAGGATTTCCGTCGGGAAGCGGTCGTGGCGGTCCAGGTCCGCTGCGCCCTCCAGGCCGATCTGGGTCGACGCAAATTCTCGCACGGTCTTGCGGATCAGGTCTTCGTCGTCGCTTAGCGCGTATGCCACATGTTCACCCTGGAGTTGAACGCACCCTGTGATGAAGGCAAAAACACTTCGCCTGGGACCCCACCTCGAACCGGTTCAGTGGGACCGTCGCCCGTTCAGGCGCAACCGGCGGCGGCGCGTCGCCCAACCCTGTTGGCCCCTTACGCGCCTGCGCGGAGGTTTCCAGCCACCGGGTCCAGGAATTCGCCGATCACCTCGACCTCCACGGGCACCCCCAGAGGCAGCTCGGCGACGCCGACGGCGCTGCGGGCATGGATGCCCTGCTCCCCGAAGGCGGCGGCCAACAAATCGCTGGCGCCATTGGCCACGACGTGGATGTCGGTGAAACCGGCCGCAGCGGCCACGAAGACGCTGGCGCGTACGACCCGGACGCGATCTAGGGTGGTTCCGTTGGCCTCGGCGGCCTCCTTGAGCACGGCCATGGCGTTGCGAGCGCACACGCCGGCGAGTTCCTGGGCCTGCTCCAGGCTCACGTCGGCGCCAACGTGGCCGGTGCCGGCCAGCTTGCCGTCGACAAAAGGAACCTGGCCCGCGACGTACACCGTCTGACCGCTGCGGGTCCAGGGAACGTAGTTGGCAGCGGGCTTGGGCGGTGCGGGCACCTCGAATCCGGCTTCGCGCAGGCGGGCCTCGACCTGGGACGGGGACATGCTGCGGCCATCCCGGCGCGGTTCATGAGTTCGTTGCCCATACCGGATGCCCAAGAGGAAATGACCTTTCGCCGAGGGCGCTACCGACGCGGCATGGCACACGCCACTGTTACGGACACCGTATTGTCCCACGCCCCCTGCACGGCCGTCTTGTCCTGCACCAACATCAAGCGCGCCCACGAGTTCTACGTCAACAAGCTCGGCCTGAGCGTCGTGCAGAAGGAGCCGGACGCCCTGCGGCTACAGGCGGGCAACGGAACCAACCTGTTCCTCTACCAGCGCGAGGCGCCTCCGAAGGCGGAGAACACGGTCGCCGGCTTCTCCGTACCGAACATCCGCGACGCCGTCAAGCAGTTGCGCGCCAACGGCATCGTGTTCGAGGAGTACGACTTCCCCGGCCTGAAGACGGTCGACGGAATCGCCACCACGAACGGTGTCCAGGCCGCCTGGTTCAAGGACCCGGACGGGAACATCCTGGCGATCGACCAGCAGTAGTGCCGTCGCTGCGTCGCTGCGTCGCTGCGCTGCCGTGCATGCCAGTTACCGCTGATGCTCGTGGCAGCGCCCCCGGGCCGCGACCGGGCGAGGGCACCGCTGCACGCCCCTGACGAAGCTGCATTGTAC